>JAGCTG010000030.1 GCA_017963785.1 Bacteroidaceae bacterium
CTTCCAGTCGTCGATCCGAATGAAAGCATCACGTTCCACTTGCACCGTTGTCGAGAACTTACCATTAATAATGGGAAGGAGCTTTGCGTTGGCAGTGTCCTCATTGATGATAAGATAGAGTTTGGTTTTAGTTGGTGGCACGGTGCCGTCAATGGTCACTTTGATTTTTTTTGCGCAGCCTGATGTTATAGCGGCAACAGCAAAAAAAAGGATTATTAGGCGTTTCATGATTTTAATTTTACGATTTACCATTTATATACTATCTACTCTACAACAATTTGTGTTGAAAGAGGAAGGTCTGCAGAGCTGGTGCCGGCAAAGATGCTGTAGGTGCCGGGGAGCTGGCGGAAGGCGTGGATATCGACATCGAAGAAGCTATAGGCATGGTCGTCAAGGGGTATAGTGACGGTCTTGCTTTCGCCGGGCTCTAGAGCCACCTTTGCAAATCCACGCAGTTCCTTGGCTGGGCGGTCAATTAATTGATCATTTCCATCTGGACCAACATAAATCTGCACCACCTCGCTGCCTGCGCGCTGGCCAGTATTACGTACGGTAACAGTGGCCTCGGAGGGAGTGGCCTGAAGGTCAGATATTTCAAAGGTGGTGTAGCTGAGGCCGAAGCCGAAGGGGAAGAGGGGCTCCTTGCCGTTCTTCTGGAAGCCGCGGTAGCCGACATAGATGCCTTCCTTAAACTGGACGCGCTTGTTGGTGGCCTTATAGGTGGTGTAGGTGGGGCTGTCGCTCTCCAGTCGCTCGAAGGTCATGGGCAGCTTGCCGCTGGGGTTGACATTGCCGAAGATGATGTCGGCGAGTGCTGTGCCGCCCTCCTGTCCCGGATAGCCTGCCCAGAGGATGCTCTCCACATTGTACATCCACGAATTCATGCTGACAGCGCCACCGCTATTGAGCACCACGATGACGGGGACGCCGGTCCTGGTGGCGGTGGTAATCATCTGCAGGCGCTCGGAGGGCAGGGCGAAGGTGCGGTCGATATTCTCGCCCTCCAGCTTGCCGTCGAAGCCCTCGCAGACGATGATGGCGTCGAGGCTGTTGAGCAGGGCAGCCTGCTGTGTCTTGTAGTTGGGATTGTCGCTGGAGATGGCGAGCTTGGCAACGGCGCCGCCGCCAGCCTGATAGTAGCGGGCCACGAGCTTATATACCTGGCCTGCCTCGAGGCTCTGGGTGGCCGTCTTGGTATGCTCGGCATTGTCTTTCCAGTCGTCGATAATCTTGGCTCCGTCGAGGGAGAGGTCCATGCCGTCGTCGGCAGTATAGGCGAAGGTGTAGGTGCCGGTATAGTTGCACTTGAAGTAAGCGGTCCACACGGCGGAGAAGTTGCTGTCGCCGAGTCCGCTGACGGGCTTGGACTCCCACGGATTCTCTATGACCTGATCCACGCGGCTGGCATAAACGGTGCCGGAGGCTGTCTTGTTCTTATAGTAGTCGGCACTCCACCCGGGGGTGGTGCATGCCTCGTCGGTATAGAAGAATACCTTGCCGTTCTTGTTGGCTATAGGCTCCGCGTCGCTGAAGTCGATGAGCTGCACGTCCACGCCCTTGGCCTTGCCCACGGTCTCGAGGCCCTGGAGGGCAGAGACATAGTGGAAGGGCGACACGAGTCCGCTGCCCGAGCCAGCGATATAGCCCTCGGCATTGTGGCCGATGACGCCCACCTTCTTGACGGTGGCGGGGTCGAGGGGCAGGAAGTTGTCTTCGTTCTGCAGCAGCACGATGCCCTCGGCAGCTGTGCGGTAGGCCACCTCGGCATTGTCGGCATTGTCGAGGGCGATGGTCTTGTCGGCATCAATGTATTCGTCGAGATGGAAATAGTAGATGGTGCGCAGGATGTCGAGCACCTTCTGGTCGATCTTCTCTTCCTTGAGCTTGCCCTCGAGGATATACTGCTCCACGTCGGCGTACTTTATCTGATAATAGCCGGGGGTGGCTGCCTCGTGGTCAACGCCGTGGTCGAGGAGGTCGAGCACATGATTGTCGTTCCATCCGCTGCCCTTGGCGTAGTAGGGAGCGCCCCAGTCGCTGACGGTCATGAAGGGATAGTGCCACTGGCCGCGCAGGATGTTCTGCATGAGCACGCTGTCCTCGCAGCAATAGACTCCGTTGACGAGGTTGTAGCCCGACATGATAGAGCCCACCTTGGCGTCCTGTGCCGCACGGCGGAAGGCCGGCAGGTAGATCTCCTGCAGGGTGCGCTCGTCGACATCGGAGCTGGTGTTGAGGCGGCCGTACTCCATGAAGTTGGCGGCGAAGTGCTTCATCATGCATATCACGCCGGGATTGCTCTGCACGCCCTTGATATAGCCGCAGGCCATCTGGGAGGTGAGCCACGGGTCTTCGCCCATATACTCGAAGTTGCGGCCATTGCGCGGCGAGCGATAGATATTGACGCCGGGGCCGAGGATGAACTGTATGCCGCGGGCACGGCTGTCGCGACCCAGAGCGCGGCCATAGTCATAGGCGAGGTCTTTGTTCCAAGAGGATGCGAGCACCACGGTGGTGGGATAGGCTGTGCTCTTATTGGTGGTGCGCACGCCCTGTGGTCCGTCGCTCATGAAGAGGCGGGGCAGGGAGATGCTGTTGATGGCGCTGGTGTAGAACGAGTTCTCTCCCACTATGAGGTTGACCTTGTCGGCGAGCGACATCTTCTGTAGGGCCATGCGTGCCTTGCCGTCGGGGTTGTTGGCGAAGTTCTCGGAGTCCTGATTGATGGTCACGGTGCGGGTGTGCTTGCCGTCGGCAGAGGTGAGGGTGATGGTTGCCGAGCGCGGCTCCTCGGCGATGTTGGCGGTAGCCTTGAAGCGCAGTCCTTCGGCGACCTTCTCCACGGTCAGCCATTCGGCATCGACGCTAACGGAGTAGTCGGTGCTGGCCTCTACGCGCAGGGTGCCGCTGAAGGCCATGTGGGGGATGTTGCGTCCCGCGGTGATGGGAACGATGACACGGTTGGTGCTCTCGGCGATGGTGCTCTGGGCTTTGACCATCGACCATTGACCACTGACCATTAAAGCTAAAGAAAGAAGGAAGAGTATCTTTTTCATTATTTTAGGATTTTCTTGCCGTTAAGGATATAAATACCCTTGGGTAATTGAGAATTGAAAATTGAGAATTGAGAATTTATTTTGCGACCCTGAAGGTCGTAAAGACATTTACTATTTGACGATTGACCATTGACCATTGGGCTGTGGATGGCGGTGGCTTCGGGGTCATAGACTACGAAGGAGTTGGTGCGAATCTCGAGGTCGGGGTACTTGGTGGCGGTGATGACGAAATAGGCGCTGTCGATTTCGTGCCAGAAGCGGACGCGCCCAATAAGATACTGGTAGTCGGAGCCTGTGCTACCCTTCAGCAGCTCGTCGCCAGTGGAGGCATCGTAGGCCGTCAGCACACCGCTGCGGGTGCCGCCCGCGTTGGTGACCAGCTCGGCGAAGTCCGTCAGTTCCTCGATGACCAGCGAGTCGTAGCCGCACCAGATGGTCTGCTGGAGTCCGCAGACATAGTGCTCTACCTTGGTGTCGGGATAGAAGGAAGAGAACGGTAGGCTGTTGTTGCTGCAATCGAAGAGGTATATCTTTGTCTTGCTAGAGAAGTTGCGCAGGTCGAGCGACTCCAGGGTGTTGTTGCTGATGTTGGCGGTGACCAGGGCATTGGTGCCCTTGAGATCGAGGGTGGTGAGGAGGTTGTTGTCCAGCCAGAGGTCTTGGAGCGCAGCGGGCGCATTCAAGGCCACGCTATGCAGGGCGCAATGGCTCAGCATCACCGAGCTGATGTCGGGGCACAGGCTGAGGTCAACGCTGCCCACGGCATTGTAGGCAGCCCAGAGTCCGCGCAGGGCATTGTTCTGCCCCACGTTGAGCGACGTCAGTCGGTTGCCGGAGCAACTGACCACCTCAAGCAACGGATTGCCGCTGAAATCAAGGGCTTCTATGAAGTTGTTGGCACAATCCAGATAACGCAAGCGTCCGTTGTAGGCTGTGGAGAGTTGGTCTATCTCGTTGCCGCTACAGTTGAGCTCGTCCAGCATCGTGAGCTTATCCACGTTGAGGGCCGCCAGTCGATTGTCGGCACAGTTGAGGCTCACCAGATTGGGCGCACCGTTGACATCGAGCCACTTGATGCAGTAGCCCTCGCAATTGAAGCCCGTGATGGTGGCGGGCATAGTAATGGTCACCGTATCGGTGGAGCACTTACCGGTCAGGATGCCGTTGCTATAATCACTCTCAACGCCACTGCCCCAGTCAACATGCACATTGCCTTCACCGGAAACCCTGAACGTTAGCTCGGCGCACTTGTCGCCCCCGGAAAAAAGACGAATAACCTGAGTCTGAGCCACGACAGCAGCACTAAATAACAGTGCGACGGCAGGCAAAACAATACGTAACAGTCTTATCATACACCTTATATATTTTATATTTGTTTGCAAAGATAGCAAAAAACGACCAAATACGCATAATAACAATGATACAATTCAAAAAAAACGCAAAAAGTTGGGTGATTTCATGAAAAATATCTATCTTTGCACCCGCTTACAGAAATGTGGGCACTTAAACAATCAATTTTTTCAACATTATGTACTTAGATTCTGAAAAGAAGAAGGAGATCTTTGGACAATACGGCGCGTCCAACACTGACACCGGCTCACCCGAGGCTCAGGTGGCATTGTTCTCTTACCGTATTTCCCACTTGACGGAACACATGAAGGCCAACCGTAAAGATCATAGTACCGAAAGGGCCTTAACGAAGCTGGTAGGCAAGCGCCGCGCCCTGCTCAACTATCTTAAGAGCAAGGACATCACCCGCTATCGTGAGATTGTCAAGAAGCTTGGCTTGCGTAAGTAAACCTTTCTTTTTGATGACCGACTGCTAAGGCAAAGCCGCATCCTTCATAGTTTTTACGGAGGGTGCGGCTTTCTAACCCCCAGAACTTTAAAGACATGACTGAGATAAGAAATATAGCAATCATAGCTCATGTTGACCACGGCAAGACAACGCTTGTCGATAAGATGCTGCTAGCTGGAAACCTGTTTAGAAACAATCAGCCCACGGGTAGCCTTATCCTCGACAATAATGACCTCGAACGCGAGCGTGGCATCACCATTCTCTCCAAGAATGTCAGCATCACCTACAACGGAGTAAAAATCAACATCATCGACACCCCGGGGCACTCTGACTTTGGCGGCGAAGTGGAACGTGTACTCAATATGGCCGACGGATGCCTGCTGTTGGTGGATGCCTTTGAGGGCCCCATGCCGCAGACACGCTTTGTGCTGGAGAAAGCCCTCCAGATAGGCTTGAAGCCTATTGTGGTGGTCAACAAAGTTGACAAGCCCAACTGCAGGCCCGAAGAAGTGTATGAGATGGTGTTTGACCTCATGTTCTCGCTCGGCGCCACAGAAGATCAGCTCGACTTCCCCGTTGTCTATGGCTCTGCCAAGCAGGGGTGGATGGGCGCCGACTACAACCAGCCCACCGACGACATTAGCTATTTGCTAAACAAGATAATAGAAGTCATCCCTGCGCCCAAGCACAACGAGGGCACCACGCAGATGCTCATCACATCGCTCGACTACTCTAACTACACAGGCCGCATTGCCGTGGGCCGCGTCAACAGGGGCACCGTGCGCGAGGGAGAGAATATCACCATTGCCCACCGCGACGGCACAATGGAGAAGACAAAGATAAAAGAGCTCCACACCTTTGAGGGCATGAGTCACGTCAGGACCGCCGAGGTACCCTGCGGCGACATCTGCTCTATTATAGGACTGGAGAACTTCGAGATAGGCGACACCATCTGCGACTTTGAAAACCCCGAGCCCATGCCGCCCATCACCATTGACGAGCCCACAATGTCGATGCTCTTCACCATCAACAACTCACCCTTCTTCGGCAAGGAAGGAAAATATTGCACCAGTCGCCAGATAGAAGAACGACTGATGAAAGAGTTGCAGAAGAACCTCGCCCTCAAAGTGGATAAGACCGACAATTTCGACAGTTGGAACGTATCAGGTCGCGGAGTGCTGCACCTCAGCGTGCTCATCGAGACGATGAGGCGCGAAGGATACGAGCTACAGGTAGGACAGCCGCAGGTTATCTTTAAGGAGATAGACGGTCAGAAATGCGAGCCAGTGGAGGAACTTACCATCAACGTGCCAGAGGAGTTCAGTAGCAAGATAATCGACATGATCACCCGCCGCAAGGGCGAGATGACTGCCATGGAGAGCCAAGAAGACCGCGTGACCATTACCTTTGACATCCCTTCCCGCGGTATCATAGGCCTCCGCACCAATATACTTACCGCTTCGCAAGGCGAGGCCATTATGGCGCATCGATACAAAGGCTACCAGCCCTACAAAGGTGACATTGCGCGTCGCGTCAACGGCTCCATCGTAGCGCTGGAGAGCGGCACAGCCTTTGCCTACGCACTCGACAAGCTGCAAGACCGTGGCCGATTTTTCATCCATCCACAGGACGAGGTGTATGGCGGACAAGTGGTGGGCGAGCACGTACATGAGATAGACCTCGTGGTCAATGTGACAAAGTCGAAGCAGCTCACCAATGTGCGCGCCAGCGGCACCGACGAGAAAGCCCACATTATTCCACCCGTGGAGTTCAGTCTGGAGGAAGCGCTGGAGTATATCAAGGGCGACGAGTATGTGGAAGTGACTCCCAAGAGCATCCGCATGCGCAAGATTATCCTCGACCACATGCAGCGCAAGCGCGCAGAGCGCGAATAATGAGTATGAGTAGTATGCACGAATATGACTATCTTATAGTTGGTGCAGGACTGTATGGCAGCGTGTTTGCGCACCGCGCCAAGCAGGCTGGCAAGCTTTGCTTGGTGATAGACAAGCGCCCCCACTTGGGCGGCAATGTATATTGCGAGGAAGTGGAAGGCATCAATGTGCATAAGTACGGCGCCCATATCTTCCACACTTCCAACAAGGAGGTGTGGGATTTTGTGAATACTATCGTGCCCTTCAACCGCTACACAAACTCGCCCATAGCAAACTATAAGGGGCGACTCTACAACCTGCCGTTCAATATGAACACCTTCTACCAGATGTGGGGTGTGCTGACTCCTGCCGAAGCAAAGGCTAAGGTAGAAGAACAGCGCCAGGAAGCCGTGGAGGCCATGCGCCACGCTGGAGTAAACGAGCCACGCAATCTGGAGGAACAGGCCCTGCTGTTGGTGGGGCGCGACATCTACGAGCGACTCATCAAAGGATACACAGAGAAGCAGTGGGGACGGTCCTGCTGCGAACTGCCCGCGTTTATCATCAGGAGGTTGCCACTCAGATTTGTGTATGACAACAACTACTTCAACGACTCCTACCAAGGAGTGCCCATCGGCGGCTACAACCGTCTAATAGACGGACTGCTGAAGGGCGTGGAGACCAAGACAAACTGCGATTTCTTCCAGGACCGTTCCCATTGGGAAAGCCTGGCCAAGCGCATATTGTTTACCGGCAAAGTGGACGAATACTTTGATTATCGCCTTGGGCAACTGGAGTATCGCACCGTAAGCTTCAAACAGCAGACGCTAGACATGCCCAACTATCAGGGCAACGCCGTGGTCAACTACACAGAAGCAGAGGTGCCCTACACACGCATCATCGAGCACAAACACTTTGAGAGTTTCGGTCAGGCAGTGTACGACAATCCGCGAACCGTCATCTCCAAAGAGTTCTCCACGGAGTGGACCGAAGGCATGGAGCCCTACTACCCCGTCAACGACGAGCGCAACAACCGTCTGGCGGAGCAGTACCGCGAAATGGCAGCCCAGCAGGAGGGCGTACTCTTTGGAGGACGATTGGCGGAGTATAAATACTACGACATGGCGCCTATAGTGGAGAAAGTCCTCAAATACCCTTATAAGTTCTAGAGAAATTTCTATAAGGTTCTTTCGGCTTTACTATTTTTTCATTGAAAACGAGCCTTTGTCTTAATAATTATATGTAACTTTGTGCACAAAATAGCAGAAAACAGATGATTAGACTATCCAAGTCCGTTGTAGGAAAGAAAGAAGCTGAGGCTGTGGCCCATGTGATAGAAGACATAGGCTATCTGGGCATGGGAGCTACGGTAGGAGAGTTTGAGCATGCGTTGGAGGACTATATCGGCGGAGGACGCAAGGCTTTGTGCGTTAATAGCGGTACAGCAGCACTCCATATGGCCCTACAAGCCGTCACCAAGCCTGGTGACGAGGTACTGGTGCCGTCCTTCACCTTCGTTGCCAGCTATCAGGCCATTACGGCTGCGGGCTGCAAACCCGTGAGCTGCGACATCCGTCCCGATACGCTGACGCTTGACCTTCAGGATGCGGAACGGCGCATAACGCCCAAGACTACGGCTATGATGCCTGTCTATTACGCCAGCAACTGCTGCATGGCAGACGAATATCAAGAGTTTGCCCGCAAGCATAATCTGCGCCTTGTGGAAGATGCGGCGCATGCGTTTGGTTGCACATGCAAGGGCAGGAAGATCGGCTCTTACGGCGACGTGGTATGCTTTTCGTTTGACGGCATCAAAAATATCACTACGGGCGAGGGCGGAGCAGTATTTACTGCCGATGAAGATGTAATCCAGAAAGTGAGCGATGCCCGATTGCTGGGAGTGCAGAAGGACTCTGAGAAACGCTATGCCGGCAAGCGCAGTTGGCATGCCGACGTAGTGGCACAGGGCTACCGCTACCATATGAGCAATATCTTTGCAGCCATCGGATTGGTGCAGCTGCAGCGGTTTGAGAAGGAGTTCGCGCCCCGTCGTCGAGCCCTTGCGCAGCGCTATACGGAGCTACTGAAAGACACACCCCATGTGCTCCTGACGCCAATGGACTATGTCAACGAAATCACGCCCCACATCTTCGCCCTCCAGATTTTGGATGGCAAGCGTGCCAAACTGGAGCAACTGCTGAAGGAGCACGACATACAGTACGGCATACAATATGCTCCCAATCACCACCTCACATATTTTAAGGAGAACATCGAGTTGCCCGTAACAGACAAGGTGTATTCGCAGATCATCTCCCTGCCGATGCATCCGGAACTCAGCGATGAAGAACAGGATATTATTTGCAATCTAATCAATACACTATGAAAACTATCATATTGGCCGGCGGCTTTGGCACTCGCCTGTCGGAATACACAAAACTCATCCCCAAGCCGATGGTAGAGATAGGCGGCAAGCCTATCATTTGGCACATTATGAACCATTACGCCCGCTTCGGCTACAAAGACTTTGTGGTGGCCCTGGGTTACAAGGGAGAAGTGATCAAAAATTACTTCCTGCAGTATTACGCTCAAAACAACGATTTCACCATAGACCTGAGCAACGGAGCCGTCAGCTACATCAATGAGCATACTCGTGACTGGCGTGTGACCCTGGTAGACACCGGAGCAGGCTCAATGACGGGCGGCAGAGTGCTGCGTCTGAAAAATATCATCGGTAATGAGGACTTTATGCTCACTTACGGCGATGCCGTGAGCAATGTGGATATCAGCCAACTGGTGCAGCGCTACAAGCAGGCCGGCAAGCTGGCCATGGTGACGGCAGTCCATCCCACCGCACGCTTTGGTGAGCTGCAGGTGGACGAGGATGACTTTGTCCGTTCGTTCAAGGAGAAGCCGCAAGTAAACCAGGGATGGATAAACGGCGGTTTCTTTGTGCTTAATCCTAAAGTCTTCGACTATATAGAAAATGACCTCACCACCTTCGAGGCCGAGCCGCTGGAGCGATTGGCTGCAGAGGGTCAGCTTAAGACCTACAGGCACGAAGGATTCTGGCAGTGTATGGACACTGTGCGCGACCGCGATATGCTCAACAAGATGTGGGACGAAGGAAATGCCCCTTGGGCGTAAACGAAGAATGGCCACCTACGATATACGACCACTGCAGATGCGCATGCTCCAGGTGCTTGAAGCCATCGACGAGACATGCCGAAAGCATAACCTGACTTATGGCATCTTTGCCGGCAGTCTTATAGGGGCGGTGCGCCACAAAGGGTTTATTCCGTGGGATGATGACATGGATATTCTCATGCCACGACCCGACTATGAGCAATTTATCGCCCATAGCCACGAATGGTTGCCTGAGCCCTACGAGTTTGTGTGCGCTGAGAACGACCCCGCATATCCGCTGCCTTTCGGAAAAGTGCAGGATGCCTCTACTACGCTCATTGAACGTGTACATTTGAGTTATCTGGGAGGTATATATGTCGATGTGTTCCCTCTCGATGCAGTGCCCTCCGCTCCCCTGACGCGCCGCATGCATTTCTGGCGCTACGGACTGCTACGCCAAGCCCTATACTGGATTCACCGCGACCCCTACAGACACGGTCACGGCCCCAGTTCATGGATTCCTCTGCTAACCAGAAAACTCACGACGATGGAGAAGCTGCAGAGGAAGATTCGCCGCTTGCTGACGAAGTACGACTATGGCACATGCACCCTCGTGGCTGACTATACCGACGGGTTGAAAGGCGTTATGCCCAAGGAAGTGGAGGGCGTGTATGCACCATACGAGTTTGAGGGCAAGACGTTTATGGGAGTGAAGGACTACAACTACTATCTGACTCAGATGTATGGCGACTACATGAAGGTTCCTGACGGCAACCACCAACGACAGCACAATTTCCATATCCTCGACCTCGACCATTCATATAAAGACTATCAAAAAAACAATAGACATGCAGAACATCTTAATCAATGACATCAAGCACACTCTCGGTGGGCTTTCAGCTGAGGAGCGCTCCAAGTTTCAGGACTCCACCGTCCTCATCACGGGCTGCGCAGGATTCTTAGGTTACTACATGATGCAGTTCTTCGCTGCTGAGGCAGACGAACTGGGTATCAAGAAGATTATCGGCCTAGACAATTTCATGCTGGGCATGCCTGGCTGGATAAATGCTTTGAGCGAGAACCCCAAGGTGGATATCCGCAAGTTTGACATTATCAAGGACAAGATTGAGGACATCGAGGGAGCCGACCAAGCCGACTTTATAATCCACATGGCTTCGATAGCATCCCCTATGTTCTATCGCAAGTACCCCATCGAGACGCTCGATGCCAATATTTGGGGTCTGCGCTCCCTCCTAGACTTCTACGCACCCCGGGGCGTGAAGGGTTTCCTCTTCTTCTCGTCGAGCGAACTGTATGGCGACCCTGACCCCGCCCAAGTACCCACTTCGGAGGACTACAACGGCAATGTCTGCGCCACCGGTCCACGTGCCTGCTACGATGAGTCAAAACGCTTCGGCGAGACAATGTGCATGCTCTTTGCACAGAAATATAATATGCCCATCGGCGTTGCCCGCCCCTTCAACAACTACGGTCCCGGCATGAGAGTCGGCGATAAGCGCGTGCCTGCTGACTTTGCAATTGCCGTTTTGGAGGGTCGCGACATCGAAATCTTGTCAAACGGCACCCCTACCCGCACTTTCTGCTATATCGCCGATTCTGTATGCGGATACTTTAAGATTCTGCTGCATGGCAAGTACGACTATTTTAATATAGGAATAGAGAAACCCGAAATAACTATCGCACAACTGGCCGAGATATATGTAAAGCACGGACGCGATATCTTCGGCTATACCGGCAAGGTGAAATACGCCACATCGGAAGACAAGGAGTATCTCACCAACAACCCCCTCCGGCGCTGCCCCAATATTGACAAGGCTCGCCGTATCCTTGGCTACAACCCGACCGTCTTTGTAGATGAGGGTGTAGGACGCTTTTTAATGTATCTGAAAGAAAGTAACGAAAGAGAATACAAATGGTAATCACAGTTTTCGGGCTTGGCTTTGTAGGACTGACCACCTCGCTGGGCTTTGCAAAATACGGTCACACTGTTTACGGAGTAGAGGTCAATGAAGAGCGACTGAACACAATAAAGAGCGGCAAGCTGCCCTTCTTGGAACCAGGCCTTGGCGAGGCACTGAAATGCTATCTCAATACCAGCTTCCACCCCATTGCTGCCGACCAACTCAATACGGCTATCCCTGCCAGCGATTGCGTCTACTATTGTGTGGGCACGCCATACGGCAAGGACGGACAGGCAGACCTCACGTACCTCTTTGGTGCTATAGACCAGACTCTCCAGGCTAGAGATGCGTCTCCTAAGTATCAGGTCTTGGTAGTGAAGTCCACCGTTCCTCCCTCCACCACGTCGCAGAAGGTAATCCCCTATCTTCAGGCCCAGGGCATCACCGTAGGAAAGGACATGGGCGTGGCTAACAACCCCGAGTTTCTGCGCGAAGGCCACTGCTGGGACGACTTCATCAATGCCGACCGCATCGTGCTGGGCGTTAGTGATGACCGTTCGGCGGCCTTGCTCCGTCAGGTGTACGCTTCGGTCAAGGAGCCCGTACTGTGCGTCTCACTCAACACGGGAGAGTTCATTAAGTATCTGTCAAACACCCTGCTGGCCACACTCATAAGCTATAGCAACGAGATGAGCCTGGTGGCAGATGCCATAGGAGGTATCGACGTGGCAGAAGCCTTCCGCATCCTCCACATGGACAAGCGCTGGGGAGGAGCCACAATGGCCAGCTATGTATATCCCGGCTGTGGGTATGGCGGCTACTGCCTGCCCAAAGACACTAACGCCCTGTATGCCGTAAGCCGCACTGCCGGTTTCGATGCCCAGATACTGCACAATGTCATTGCCACCAATGACAACATGCCCGAGTTTATGGCAGACAAGATTATCCGTGCCGCTGGCCCCGACAAGAGTCAGACCATTGGTATCCTCGGTCTGTCGTTCAAGCCTGGCAGCGATGATGTTCGCGACACTCCCAGCGCCAAGGTTATCCGCGCCCTGCTCGACAAAGGCTATTCGCATATCTGCGGCTATGACCCCGTTGCCAATGCTGAGTTCCAGAGAGTTTACGATTTGCCGATAGGTTATACAGACACTTACGACGAACTGCTCCGCAATGCGCAGGTGCTGGTTATCACCACCGCATGGCCTGAGTTCGCCGATGTCAGGGAGCAGGCTGCCGGCAAGCCAATTGTCGATTGCCGCTACATGCTATGAACGTTTTGGTTAAGCCAAATGAGCAGAATGGTGTTTGCATCAATTCTGCCATGGCGAGAAAAAGGTGATTGCGAAGAAATCAACGTTTGGTTAAGCCAAATGAGCAGAATGGTGCTTGCATCAATTCTGCCATGGCGAAAAAAGGTGATTGCAAAGAAATCAACAATATGGTAAACCTTAGTCCTGAAACGCGAGAGGGGTATAGCATCTCCTCCCGCATGAAGAAAGTGTGGGCTGTGCAGCTCGATATGTTCCGCAAACTCATCGATGTCTGCTCGGAACATAATTTGCGGTGCTGGTGCGACGGTGGCACACTACTTGGGGCAGTGCGCCATCATGGTTTCATTCCGTGGGATGACGACATCGATGTATGCATGCCACGCCCAGACTACGACCGCCTACAAGAACTGGCTCCTAAGGTTTTCCAAAAGCCCTATTTCTTACAGACAGCAAAGACTGACAAGCACTATTACCGTGCACATGCCCAGTTGCGCTGCGACGGCACTGCCGCCATACGTCCAAGCGACAGTTTCCGGCCATTTCATCAGGGAATTTTCATCGACATATTCGCCTTCGAGGGAGTGCCTGCAGACAGGCAGCAGGCCATGGAGGTCGTAAAGTGGGCCAACCACAGAATGAAGTGTCTTAAGGCCATCGACTACCCAATCCTCACCTCCGGGCGCATTGGCCTTGTCTTTAGGAAAATTAATTGGAAACTAAAGGTGAGGAAAGAAGGATTCTACAATCTCTTCTCTCCTATTGAAGAAGCCTACAGGCGTTGTTCGTGGGACGAGGCAGAGTATGTGGCCCAGCTAGGCATCGACGGGTGCCGTTTCATCTTCCCCAAACATATCTTCGACTCGACTCTGTGGATGCCGTTTGAGCAGACAGAAGTGCCCGTACCCGTCGGCTATGACGAATTCCTGCGCATACAATATGGCGACAACTACATGACACCCGTACAGGCTCC
>JAGCTG010000031.1 GCA_017963785.1 Bacteroidaceae bacterium
CATCTCCAGCAACATCAACTCTATCTCCACCGCCTTCACGATGGATATGTATAAGAAGATGCGCCCGCAGATTACCGACAAAAAGACACTCAGTGTGGCTCGCTGGGCGGGCATCGTGTCGGGACTTATAGGCACATTAATTGCTATCATTATGGCTGTGACAGATATACAGTCGTTGCTTGATTACTTCAACACTATCCTTGGTCTGTTGACGGGTGCCATAGGTGGATTGTTTATTATGGGCATATTCTTCAAGCGTATCAATGCTACCACATCGCTCATAGGATTTATCGCCGGTACGCTGGCGGTGTTCTACATGAATTACTTCACCGACGCCAACTTCCTTCTGTTTGGTTTTATCAGCATGTTTGTCTCGGTGGTGGTAGCACTGGTACTCTCTCTATTCTCTAGTAACAAGAAAGACATAAATGGACTGACGTGGAAAACACTTAATAAAATAAATAGTAAATAAATATCATGGATTTCAAACAATTAGCACAGCAGTACAAGACAGAGCTGCTAGACAAAGTATTACCTTTTTGGCTCAACAATTCACAGGACCACGAGTGCGGTGGCTATTTCTCCTGCCTCGACCGCGACGGCAGTGTATATGACACAGACAAATTTATATGGCTGCAATGCCGCGAGGTGTGGATGTTTGCTAAGCTATATAACACTGTGGAGAAACGCCGAGAGTGGCTTGACTGCGCAGTGCAGGGAGCCGAGTTTTTAAAGAAATATGGTCACGACGGTAACTATAATTGGTACTTTGCCATCGACCGCGAAGGTCATGCACTGGTGGAGCCTTACAATATTTTTTCTTATACTTTTGCAGTCATCGCCTACGGCCAGCTGAGCATTGCCACTGGCAGCAAGGAGTATGCTGATATAGCCCGCAAGACCTTCGACATCGTGCTCTCTAGAGTGGACAATCCTAAGAGCCGCTGGAGCAAGGCGTCGCCAGGAGCGCGCGCGCTGAAGACATTCGACTTGCCGATGATTTTGTGTAATGTAGCCCTAGAGATAGAACCGCTCATCGATCCCGATTTCTTGCAGAAGACCATCGCCGACTGCATCCACGAGGTGCTCGACGTTTTTTATCAGCCGCAGATGGGACTTATCGTTGAAGCCCTCGGCAAGGATGGCCAGCTCGTTGACTGTCTTGACGGTCGCAAGATGAACCCCGGTCACGCTATTGAGGCGATGTGGTTTATTATGGATCTTGGCAAGCGCCTGAATCGCCCGGAACTTATCAACAAAGCTATAGAGATAGCCCTTGCAGAAGTGAAATACGGTTGGGACGAGAAGTACGGCGGCATATTCTACTTTATGGATCGCCTCGGCAAGCCACGCCACGAACTGGAGTTTGACCAGAAGTTGTGGTGGGTGCATATCGAGACTCTCATCTCTATGCTCAAGGGCTACCAGCTCACGGGCAACAAGGAGTGCCTTGAATGGTTCGAGCGTATTCACAACTACACTTGGAGCCATTTTACCGACCCCGACTACCCCGAATGGTACGGCTATCTCAATCGTCAGGGCGAGGTGCTGCTGCCACTGAAGGGTGGCAAGTGGAAGGGATGCTTCCATGTGCCCCGCGGATTGATGAACTGCTGGCTCATGCTCGAAGAGATAGCAGCGCGCAAATAGTTCCCTTCCGTCTAACTTCTTTCTCCTAACTTTTATGATTATCGCAAGAATAGAAGACTGCGAGCGCTATTATGCGCTGCATCCGCTACTCAAGCCGTTGTTTGAGTATGTGAAAGCCAATGATTTGCTCGCCGCTCCTGCGGGGCGCATCACTCTGCAAGGCGAAGACCTCTTCATCAATGTCAACGACTCCACGCTCGTTTCTCGCGAGGAGCAGAAGTTGGAGGTGCACCGCAGCTATATCGATGTGCATTTCCCGCTCTCATGCGCTGAGGACTATGGCTGGCGTCACCTCTCCACGCTCGGCGAGAGCGATGCGCCCTTTGACAAAGACAATGACTACGCGCTGTATAGCCAGCCTGCCGACAAATGGTTCACGCTGCAGCCAGGTGAGTTCTGCATTGTTTGGCCAGAGGACGCCCACGCTCCCATTGTTGGCGAAGGGAAGATTCGCAAACTGGTGGCAAAAATCAAAATCTAATTTTTCCCCATGATAAAACGCCCACTTCTGATTCTCACTCTCATTCTCACTCTCCCTGCCGTAATGGCTAATGCCCAGCCACTGCGGATGGTGGAGGCTGACAGTGTGGTGCTGTATGACTTCTTTTGGTATGGTGTACAGCGCAGCGCGGACTCTATCATAGGCGAAACAGCCAGGGAGTGGCCGTGGGCTCTCACTACTGATGATGCTGACGCCGTGGCCATTCGCCGTGTCAACTGGAAGCGCAGCTTGGAGGACATGCACCTCGAGGGTGCTTTGACTGACTCGGTAAGCAAAGCAGACGAACTGTTGCCGCTGTTGAGGGAGAGTGTGGAGCTGGGTCTGATGACTGGCGAGGCGCGTTACTTCGATGTGGCGGAGAGGATGTTGGCCAACTCGATGATGAGGATGTGGAAGTTTTATCAGGCGTGGAAATGGAGGCATGAGACTTTGACGCAGGTGATGCGCTCAGTAGGAAGCATGGCCTACGCCACACGTGGTCGCGACATATATATAAATATGTTTATGCGCAGCAATGTGCATGTGAAGAACGATGTTGTAGATTTTTGCATGCAGGTATTCAATAGCAGTCCGTGGTATAACGACACGAGTATCCGCATTACTAAGGATATGAGCCCGATAGAGCAAACGGCTGAGGCTAATCTGTCGCCATACCACCGGTTGATAGTGCGCGAGGAGGCTATGGATAGCGTGGATCTGACTTTCCACATACGTATCCCTTCGTGGACCAATGGTCAGGACATGCTACCACGCTATGCGACGCAGTGCAAGAAACAACCCGTCATTATCATGGTCAACGGCAATTTATATACGCCAGAGGTGGTGGACGGCTACGCCATTGTGAAAGGGCGCTGGGCAGCAGGCGACTTAATTAATGTGAAGGTTCCCACGCCTATTCTGCGTGTGAGCCATCCTGATTATCCTGACATGGTGGCACTGCAGCGCGGGCCCATTGTCTATTGCACTCATTTCGACTATGCCGCCACAAAAGCCCATCTTAATCTAAAAGAGCCGATAAGTCATTATTTTGACAACAAGGTACATTCCATCGCGCTCAAGACTGTTAATGAAAATCAGTATGGCAAACTGAACGATGTGCTGTTCCCGTACTGCCACTTCGGCACGCAGAGGATTTTTATGCCAGCGAAGTAAGTTTGGCACACTTCTTGCCTAGTGTAAGTGCGAGAGTGAAAAAACAACATCTAAAACAATACTATTATGAAACTAAAACCATTAGCAGACAGAGTTTTGATCAGTCCGGCTCCCGCTGAGACCCAGACTGTTGGCGGTATCATCATTCCTGACACCGCAAAAGAGAAGCCCCTGCAGGGCACGGTAGTTGCCACCGGTGAAGGCAAGGAAGACGAGAAAATGATTCTCAAGGCTGGCGACCAGGTGCTTTACGGCAAGTACGCCGGTACAGAGATTGAGTTTGAGGGCGAGAAGTACCTCATCATGCGCCAATCTGACGTAGTGGCAGTAATTTGTTAAATAAAAAACCTCCTAAAAAATAATAACTATGGCTAAAGAGATAAAATATGACGTTAATGCCCGCGAGATGCTCAAAGCAGGAGCTGACGCGCTGGCTAATGCTGTGAAGGTAACACTGGGCCCGAAGGGTCGCAACGTGGTTATAGAGAAGAAGTTCGGCGCTCCGAAGATTACCAAGGACGGTGTAACCGTTGCTAAGGAGATAGAACTCGACGATGCCTTTGAGAATGCAGGCGCACAGCTTGTGAAGAGCGTGGCCAGCAAGACAGGTGACGATGCCGGTGACGGTACCACCACTGCTACTGTGCTTGCTCAGGCTATCCTGAACGAGGGTATGAAGAATGTGGCTGCCGGTGCCAACCCGCTCGACGTGAAACGTGGCATCGACAAGGCTGTGGCTAAGGTGGTAGAGTCCATCAAGAGCCAGGCCGAGAAGGTAGAGGACAACTACGATAAGATTGAGCAGGTAGCCACCATCTCTGCTAACAATGACCCCGAGATTGGCAAGCTGATTGCCGATGGTATGAGGGCTGTGACTGTAAATGGCGTTATCACCATTGAAGACGGCAAGACCAACGAGACTCACCTCAAGACCGTTGAGGGTATGCAGTTTGACCGCGGTTATCTGTCACCCTACTTCGTTACCGATACCGAGAAGATGGAGTGCGCAATGGAGAAACCCTACATCCTTATCTATGATAAGAAGATTTCCACTCTGAAGGACTTCTTGCCTATCTTGGAGCCCGCCGTACAGACAGGTCGCCCACTGCTCGTGATTGCAGAGGATGTTGACTCTGAGGCCCTTACCACTCTCGTGGTTAACCGTCTGCGCACACAACTCAAGATTTGCGCCGTTAAGGCTCCTGGCTTCGGCGACCGCCGCAAGGCCATCCTCGAAGATATCGCCATCCTGACTGGTGGCGTGGTTATCAGCGAGGAGAAGGGTCTCAAACTCGAGCAGGCCACCATCGATATGCTCGGTACAGCAGAGAAGGTCACTGTCAATAAGGACAACACCACCATCGTGAATGGTGCCGGCGAGGCGCAACTCATCAAGGATCGCATCAACCAGATTAAGTCTGAGATAGCCAATACCACCTCCTCTTATGACAAGGAGAAACTGCAGGAGCGCCTTGCCAAGCTCAGCGGCGGCGTATGCGTGCTCGAGGTTGGAGCTTCCTCCGAGACAGAACAGAAGGAGAAGAAGGATCGTTGCGACGATGCTCTCTGCGCTACCCGTGCAGCTATCGAGGAAGGTATTGTTACCGGTGGCGGCGTAGCCTACATCCGTGCACAGGAAGCACTGGCTGGTCTTGAAGGCGAGAACGCTGATGAGACTACAGGTATTAATATCATCCGTCGCGCTATAGAGGAGCCGTTGCGCCAAATCTGCCACAACGCAGGACTGGAGGGTGCCGTAATAGTAAATAAGGTACGTGAGGGTAAGGGCAACTTCGGCTTCAATGCAAAGAAGGAAGTCTTTGAGGATCTCCGCGCCGCTGGTGTGGTTGACCCCGCCAAGGTTACCCGCGTAGCTCTTGAGAACGCAGCCTCTGTGGCTGGTATGTTCCTCACCACCGAGTGCGTCATCTGCGACAAGAAAGAGGAGAATCCCCCGATGCCGATGCCCGCAGGAGGCATGGGTGGCGGAATGATGTAAATTCCCCCAATAAATTAAACGTGGAGATTAATTTTGGGCTTTTTGATTTTGTGTTATAAAAATAATGCGTATCTTTGCCCAAGATTAATCTCCATTTTTTTACTAACCAAGCTAACATTTAACTACTATGAAGAAGAAATTCATCTGCGCCGTTTGTGGATATATCTACGAAGGCGATGCAGCACCCGAAAGATGTCCCATCTGCAAGGCCCCAGCCTCCAAGTTCTCTGAGCTCAAGGAAGGCGGTGAGACCACCTATGCCACCGTTCATCGCATTGGCGACGGCAAGCCTGAGGGTGTTTCTGAGGAAATGATCAATGACCTGCGCAATCACTTCAACGGTGAGTGTGGCGAGGTGGGCATGTATCTGGCTATGAGCCGTCAGGCTGACCGTGAGGGCTATCCCGAGGTAGCCGAGGCATTCAAGCGCTACGCCTTTGAGGAGGCAGAGCATGCTGCCAAGTTTGCAGAGTTGCTGGGCGAGTGCGTGTGGGACACTAAGACCAATCTTGAGAAGCGCGCTGCTGCTGAAGCTGGTGCATGCGAGGATAAGTTCCGTATTGCTAAGAACGCCAAGGCTGCTGGCTTTGATGCCATCCACGACACTGTTCATGAGATGGCCAAGGACGAGGCTCGTCACGGTGCTGGTTTTGCTGGACTGCTGAAGCGCTATTTCAAGTAAAGAGCAGAAGACAATCCATAAATGAAGTATCTGATAGTACTCATCGCCATTGCGTACGCCACTGTTTCACGGGCTGATGATGCCTTCAGAGAAGATGTAAATGCTGACAACGCGGTTAACACGGCCGATGTTGTCAGCATTTATAATTATATCCTTAATGGCAAAGCCTCCGTTCTTACATGCGAGATGGCCGACGTGAACGGAGATGATGATGTGAACAGTGCCGATGTGGTGCGTATATACAACAGCATTATCTCCGGACAGCACATAATCAACGACTTTAAGCCCAACAACGAG
>JAGCTG010000032.1 GCA_017963785.1 Bacteroidaceae bacterium
CATATAACACCTTTTTGTATCGCTGAACCCACACAGACAGTAAACTTGTGCAGGTAAGACCGTACTTGCGAGTAATTTCTGCAACACTCGCATCTGTCTCGCAATACTCGCGAACGATACGCAATCGTTCCTCCATTGAAAAATTAAAACTTCTTTTCATAATTTATTAACATTTTTATGAAGAGAAAGTGTAAAGGTTTTTCAGTATAAGACATTCGAGCGCGCGAGGCGCACCAGCCTTAATTATGTCTCCGCGCGTACCGAACCTTATTAAATATATTATGTGCAAGCGCGAGTATTATAATGGCAATAGAAAAAGACTGAGGGTAAGGGTGCTCTCAGTCTTTTGGGTATTCTTTTTAGGAAGGGTTATTCTTTGTTGTAGTATAAGGGATATTGCAGCCTGCAAAATGAGCTAGAGGCCGAAATTATAGAACCGGCCAATAAGAACAACTATTCTTCTTGCTCCTTCACTAGCAAATCCCAATACTTATTTGCCTCTTCTTCAGAAGTATAATGCCCAGATTCGTCCCCAGTAAGCTTAACTCTAATACTGTATGTGCCGTCTTGTTTTTCGTGCATTTCGTATCGGTCGTTTTGTTTAACAATACGAAATGATGCTTCAGTGCTGGGGTCTGGAAGTTCTGCACGCAAATTCTTTTTGAAATTGTCAGTGTTGTTTGCCATAATCTTTATTTTAAGTTATCACTATTTATTGTGAACAAAATTTTTCGTATTGAATAAGTATCGGAAGAATCGCGTTACTCGGAGAGGGCGAGGCGGAGACCAAATATGGAGGTAATGTACGTACCTTCACTGACGTGGCGTTTAGAGGTGTGACATTCTGTGGCATAATTTGTCCAGCAGCCACCACGAACGATGCGGCAAACGCCGGATAGGGGACCTGTAGGATTGGTTTGTGCATTAGTACTGTATTTTTCATACCAATCCTGACACCATTCCCATACATTGCCACTCATGTCGTATATTCCTAGTTCATTGGGCTGCTTGGCTTTTACAACATGTGTTCCATAATCAGGACTTGATTTTTTCATGCCATATACTGCATTGCCGAAATACCATGCTACAGCGTTTATGTCGTTACTGCCAGCAAACCTATATCCACGACTCATATTACCGCCACGAGCAGCATACTCCCATTCCGCCTCGGTCGGAAGTCTGAATTGTTGTCCGGTTAGTTGGTTGAGCTTGCCGATGAACTTCTGGCAGTCCACCTTACTGACTTGTTCTACTGGTCGTTGCATCGAACCGACATTCTTCTTAGGAGCGAACTTAGAGGGATTCGTACCCATCACAGTCTTCCACAGCTCCTGCGTTACCTCTGTCTCGCCTATATAGAAGCTGCTCAATGTAACACTGTGAACAGGCCCCTCTTCGATGTTACCATCCTCGCTGCCCATCTCAAAAGTGCCACCTTCGACAGCAATCATTGTAAAAGAAACACCATTGACGGTAAAAGTTAAATTGTTATCAATTTTATTGCTTGTTGTGTTTATATTTATATTGGAAACCCCTGTAGACGATTCAATCATTGCTCCATCCACTTCGACAGTTTGGTCCTCTGCTAAATCTACAACTTTTGTAAGGTCGGTGTAGCCTGTCTTGCGGATAGTTATATTCCGTCTCCCTACCAGAACCTCTTGTAGGAACATAGGGGTGTCGCCAACTTTCTTTTCGTCAATGAGAATGTCGGCACCATCGGGTATGACGGAAATATTCAGACTGCCATAAATGGGGATTGGAGCATGAAGTTTTATCTTCTGATCTTCTGATATTGTATATACCTCCGACTGCGTTTGATGGCTAGTCTTGCGAGTTTCTATCTGATAGGTGCCGTGCTCCAGAGTGCCAGTCCAACTGCCAAATCCTTTACGTTCTCCGTTAACCCATATTTCGGCATTGCCGTCCACGTTGAGCGTAACATTGGCCGAGTTGGAGGAGAGTGAGGCTTTAACAGTTGTCGTTTCACCATCTTTTACTGTTACCGTTTGCTCAAAAGGCGAGTACAGTGGTTTTACTACGCGTATGCTGTGTTGTCCACTTGCTACCTTTCTAATGGTTAGCGGCACGATACCCTCTAGTTTGTTGTCAAGGAATACTGATGCTCCAGCTAGCTCTTTTGTTTCGGGAATCTCTATCGCTCCAAATGCAGGACGCATGGTAATGCTGATGACATGTTTGTTCTGAGGGTCATTAACGGTAATTTTTCCAATTTCGGAGTGATAGCCGTCCATATCCACACGATATTCGTAGGTGCCGAATTTCTTTCGTTTTATGGCCGTTCCGCCAACCACCTCCAGATTCTCCCCGTCAAGCATTATTATAGGATTTCCGTTGGGCTGAATCTGAAAGACCACATACTGCGATTTGTCATTGCCTGTCATGTCGTTATGCGCTTTAGACGGCATGGATAAGACAAACACAAATAATCCAAAGATTATATTTGAGAGAAAAAGGCGCATATTGTTGAATCTAGAAAAAAGTTTTTACAGAAGGAGCTTTATAACTCATTCCAATTTAATGTATTCTTTTATTATAGGAATAAGTGCATCTGATGCCTCTGATGTAAACCGGGGAGATTGGCAAAAGAACACAAAGTCGAAACTTGTAGGAGTTTGCCAGGACGAATAGTCTTCAACATGGTAAGGTATTTCTGGTTCTATCCAGTTTACCTTTTTGACTAAATCGGGATAACGTATAAAATCATCTATTACTATTCCATCCTTAACCGTCGGAATCTGCAGCATTTCTCCGTTTTCGTTAAAATCTTTATGAAACATGGGCGTTCTTGTTGAAATATGCCATCTTTTACTTTTGTCGGTAATAAAAAATACGCTATTTAGCTTTTGATATGCAAGCAACATACCTACCACATTTCCTTCTGACATATGGTCTTTAATAACGGTAATTCGTTCTTCAACCGGACAGGACATAAGGTTTATAATATTGCATACAAAACATTTTTTACCAGATGCACTTGGATGTAAATCATCATGTGCATCAACATGATATAAATTGATGTTATCAAATCCTTTTTCCACTATGACATTGAACAATTGGTCATGCGTTTTTGCACAACAACCGATAATAGGGTTGGTTTTATTCAGTCCACATTTTTTCTCTAAGAAACTACGTACATCACGTTCTGCCCACGGCCAGAAGTCGTCGTCAGATAGTCTTTGCTTGTTGCCGTCATAGTCATAATAAACATCATTTTGGAAGAAATCTAAATCGAGGTCTAAAATGTTCATATGTTACTAATGTATCTTATGGGTTATTTGATGAGACCTGCTGATGCGGATGCACGGTGAAAGCAGTGTTTAATATGCTTTTTTTGAGAGTGCTAGACGGAATCCAAGTGTGCCGCCTTTAGGTATATCTTTTTTTGAAGAAACCACAAAACAATCATACAAGTTAGAGTCATACGCACCGCCACGACATGCTCCATTTTCGCACATCTCCCATACATTGCCACTCATGTCGTATATTCCTAGTTCATTGGCCTTTTTAGACGCTACTCTATGAGTCTCTCTGTCTTCCATTACATTTACATACCCACCCCCGGCGCGATTTGAATGATAGCGTTTCATCACGCCACTATTGCTATAAAACCAAGCAACTTCATCAACACTGTTACTTCCGCTATGCATATAGCCTTGGGTTTTGTTTCCGCCTCGAGCAGCAAATTCCCATTCTTCTTCTGTTAAAAGACGGAATGATGCTCCTGTAATCTTGTTCAGTTTGGTGATGAATTCCCGGCAATCATTCCAACTAATACTTTCTACTGGAAGATAATAGACTCCCTGATTCAGACTCGAATCACGTTTGCTTCCCATAACTGCATCCCATAATTCTTGAGTAACTTCTGTTTCACCAACAAAGAAATCATTAACTTTTACCAGTTGTACGGAGCGAATCGTGTCCTCATTTTTCTTTTTCTTTTCTTTTTGCTCTGGCATCGCGCCCATTAAGAACTCTCCGCCTTCTACTGGTTTCATTTTAAAATATACATTGTTGGTAAAATAAGTGTCCTTTACTAAATAAGTGCAATCTTCTAAAGGGTCTTCTGGCATTGACATAGCAAGACGTAATCCTAAATCAGGAACTTTTATATCGACATCGCAGCCTGACGACCCAAAAGGCTGACCTTCGTCTAGCGCAACTGGGCCTGTATTATTATATGCCCCACCACGTCTAGAGGCAATGTATTTAGAGATTTGGAAATCAATGTTATAGCCTTTATCATACCAATTAAGGCACCATTCCCATACATTGCCACTCATATCATATATACCTAACTCATTGGGGTATTTCGTGGCAACTGGTTGTGGTTTATGTGAAGAGTTCCAGCTAACCCAACATACAGAGTCTGGATAATTACTACCACTACATTTATAGCCATGTGTTTTCTTTCCGCCGCGGGCAGCGTACTCCCACTCTGTTTCCGTAGGAAAACGAAATTTTCTCCCTGTAATTCGATTTAACATGTAAATAAATTTTATGCAATCATTCCATGAAACAGAATGAACCGGCAAATTGTCTCCTGTGAATTTGCTGGGATTAGTGTCCATCACCGCTTTCCACAGGGCTTGTGTTACTTCGGTTTGCCCGATACAGAAACTTTTAACTGCAATATCTTCTTTTAGGTATCCACCTTCCACTTCAATCATTTTGAATGTAACGCCATTAACAGAAAACACATCCTCTAATTTTTGCAGAAAATTGAATGTGTTTGTTTTATCGGCAGTTACGTTGATTGTCTTCTCCAAATCTTTGTATCCATTTGCCGTAATACGGATGGCGTGCTCTCCATAGCCAAGGTCATAAGTGGACGCTATCTTTCCTTTACTCTCTCCATCTATAAAGATAGTGGCATTGGGATTGTTACACTCAAATGTAACAGTCGTGCTTTGTGCAAGGGAACCTGACACCTCTACGGTCTGACCTTCTGTTAACTCCACTCTCCGCGTTAAGTCTCCATAACCTGATTTGTGGACTGTAACAGTATGTGTTCCTATCAATACGTTGCTGAGAGTAAGCGGTGTTTCGCCTCTCTTCTCTCCATCTACAAAGACTTCGGCCATGGCGGGGAGCGTGCTGACTTCAAGACTGCCAAAAATTGGCGTAGGGGCTGGCAGCGAAATAACCACCTGCTCTTTGCTGACAGATAAGGACTTGTTGACATGTGAAGGACGGTGATTCTCGGCCTTCGTCTCAAATTCATATTCCCCTGTGCTTAGATTGCCACTCCAGCTGCCTTTGCCTTTCATTTCGCCATTAACCCATATTTCTGCATTATTGTCTACTGTAAGTTTTACATTGGCGAAATTAGCACTCAGTTCGGGAGATAATTCTGCCGTCTTATTATCTTCGATGGTTATTTGTTGCTGCCAATTGCCATATAGGGACTTTACTATCCTGACGGTATGGGTGCCACTGGCCAGCTGGCCTGATTTGCATGGCACGGTGCCTATCTGCTTGTTGTCAATAAAGACGGTACCTCCGCGGTTGGACTCATTAGCCTTAATCTCTACCCATCCAAAGGCAGGAAGTAGCTTTACATCTACTACCACCTTGTTAGTAGGGTCACTCACGCTAACCTTACCCGAAGAAGAGTGGTAGTCCTTGGCTTGCACTGAATAAGTATAGTCGCCAAAAGGCACAAACTTGCGTGCAGATCCTCCATTGTTGTTCCATATCTCGCCCTCGACCTCCACGATGGCATCTGCAGGTGTTACGTTAAACACGAGGTACTGTGACGTCTGCAGCTTCTTCGTGCCTTGTTTGGGTAATTCAGGAGCTGTTAATTTAACTCTATATACACACTTTCCTTCAATAGGAACAGTAAAGACTATTTCTCCAGGCAAATAATCTGCATGACGGAAAGAAATCTTTTTAGTTCCTGCGGGTACATATACTTGATACTCGCCTGGCTTGTAGCCTGCTTTGCCTACGACCCATCCCTCGAACTGCATGCCTTGTACGGATGGCAGTACGACACGAATAAGAGCACACGGATTGCCATTAGCATCCAATCGAGGATTGGTGCGAGCGGCAAGATCGTTTTCCAAAAACTCAGTCTCTGACACCGCAATCTCTTGGCTATAAGCAAAGAGAGAGAGAAATAAAAATATTACAGAAAGTATTTTTCGCATTAAAATACAAAGTCATTAAATGTCAAAATCGCTTAGACTGAATATCTCGTCTTTGGGTATGCGTTGCGTTCCCTTACCATTAGAGTTATAGGCATCGGGCTGCCATGTACGCACATGTATCTGAGGATGCTCTTCGTCGCGGAAGTCCCATAAGAGGAAGACATAGCCGTCATCATGATAACGATCAGAAGTGTAGCCTTGATGAAGGGTCACTCCGTAAAAGTCTTTGTTGACAGGATGACGCATCACTTCAATCTCATCAAAGGTGACGCGAATCATCCTATTATTGGCAAAGACACGCTTGAGGTTAGTCAGGTACTCCTGCTTACTTTGTTTTTTATACACGATTTTGTCCGGTAGACGTATGCCATCGCCCGTTTTACGTTGAATCACTCTACCCGTGATAATGAGGGCATCGTCGCTGAACACTGCCTCGAGGAAATCAATGTCTTTTTGATTGTAGGATGTACGAAATTGCTCTACATAATCAAGTATAAGCTGACGACGACGCAGGTCGGTAATTTCCTTGTTATCACGGATGACATTCATGTAGAGGTTCATACTGATAGACAGGTAGAATGAAACAAGATTACCTTGTTTGTCGAAGCTAACAACTGCCTCCTGATAATCTTCATCTTCTGCAATGTCGGAAGGATTAGTCGGCTTGAGCAATATCGGAATATTCCTAACTTGGTAACCGGTGCCGGTAGTCAGACAATGCTCAACTATCTCAGTATCCATACTTACAAACGGAGAGTTTTCCCAGAGAGACGCAAGTGCACCTTGCACTGAAGAAGGAATGCCGAGAGCAGAATAGTTCATCTGTCGCTTTCCTTCATAGGCAGCATTTGCTTCAGTAAGGATAGTGGCAATAGTCTGCTCCATCTTTGTCTTGATTGCAACATTGTCAATGCCATCAGTCAGTTGTACTGTCACTCTATCTGCAGCTTTGACTGCAAATGATAGCATCATCATTGAGATGCTTAATAATGAAAGTTTGAGATATTTCATAGTTGTATGTTTAATCTTTTGTCTTAATCCATATTGCTCCACATCCCTTGTAGTTGCTTATCAAATCGGGGGTGCCAGTCTTCAGGTTGATACAGGTTTCGCCTGCGACTTTCAAGCAGGCTGGTATTTCGCCTTGCTTATTGTGAATGAACACATACACAGCATCTGTTGTCGGCAGATTGGAATACTTACCAACCTGCGTGATTGTCCCGTTTTTTCTACCTAGGTTGACATATTCGTTTAGTGCCGTAAATGTCTCAACAGCCAACATCTCTTGTTCTTTTTGCGTCGGAGTATAGGCTGTAGAAATTATATCCTGTTTTTCCGTTTCCTCAACACTCTCATTCATAGGTGTTGTCACTATTTCATTAGAGGCAGTAGTGTCAGCGCTGGCTACAGGAATAGCATTAATTGCTACCGAGTCCGTGGTTTGCCCTGGTTGTCCAAAGTTAACGACCATCACTTCTTCTTGCTTATAATACGGGAGGATGTCGATCTTGTTTACATACGCGAAAACACGATAAAGCCTGCCGCGCTGCGTGCTTATCTGCGACAAAGACTCCTTAGACTTGGCTACATATCCTGCTATACTATCAACAGAGCACTCTTTTAGCCATTGTTCTATCTCTAACGCCAAAAGGTCTTTGGCATTGTTGGAGGCCTCTTCACTACTGACAGAGGATGTGCCAGTAGCATAGATAAAACTGATATTGCGCTTAATGTCATTGATTTGCTGTTGCTCATTCTGGGCAAAAGCAAATCCTACGCAAGTCATAAAGACTAAAGTCAAAAAATACCGAATCATATCTTCTTCTTTGGTTTTTTTATGTATTGTTGATACAAGTCTTTAACATTGTGTGTCGGGATATAGGCATTAAGTGTTGCCTTGAAAACTGAACGGGGATTAGAAACGAAGTTATCAGGGATTATGATGGAGAGCATATGATTGAATCCTAGGTCTTTACTCTGAGCTATCAGCAAAGCCTTTAGCCCGTCTTCACGCTCTTCTTCTATGGCAAAATACACCTTCAGTTTCATCGCCTGACAATATGCTAACCACTGCCATAGCGGTATGCTATATTGCTTTTTGGCTAAGCCATAAAGATTCTGCTCGATATATAGAGTATAGCCTGCAATACAAGTACTGTCAAGACAACTCTGGAAGAGATTGGCAGCAGAACGCCACTTATCACTATCGTCAAAGATGGGCAACAGACTATCAGTTTGCGACAGCCGATAGTATGTCGCATCATTAAAAGACTCTACGTAAAGGTATTGTACATTCTGATTCGTATAAATACTGTCGGGCTGTTCGTGCAAGTATTGTCTGTCAACAAGATAACAGTTGTACAGAGAAGATTCCGCAAGTGTAGTATTAAAGGTTTTTTCTATATCTACCTTGGGCTGCCCAAGCAGTAACTCGTACTGCATAGGAAAGGCAAGGTCAAGAACAACATTACCAAGAGTGTCAGACCATGAAACTTCATAGAACTTGTCCTCTGTCTTACTGATAGTAAATGTCATCTCCTGAGTTATATGTGTAGCAGAAGAAGCATTGCCTGTCACAAACAGAACTTTATCGTCACGTAGGCGTTGGTCGACAGCAATATGTTTCTTCTGGAGGCTATCAATCTCGAAAAGATACCTCTCTAGGAAATCATAGACAACAGAAGGGTATGCAGTTTTCATTTCCGGAGGAAACAGGACAAACTTCTGTGCCGAACAGATCTGTACAGCCAACGCCACACACAACAATAAGGACAATGCGATCTTCTTGCTCATCAAATATATTATATATAGATAAGGTATAGTCGCGTACTACTTGGAATCGTAGCTACTTTCAGAACCTACGCCAAAGTTGAGGCTTTCCAATAGGTTTCCTGCAGAGTCATAATGTTTGCCATATACCACAAATCCATTATAGAACTCGCCTATTACATAATCACCCGCATCAGCTGTACGTCCCTTCATGTCGTTACGATTAATCTGACGTGTAGTGGTATAGGTGAGCCGGCCTTGACCATGAGGATAGCCATCCTTAATTGCTCCGCTGTATTTACCGTAACTCAAACGTAGCGTCCCATTGCTCTGCGCAGGTGCTGGTGAAGGTACAGGAGCAGGTGCTGCATTCTTTACTATTACCTTAGTACGAGTATCCTTAATGGTATCGTGCACTACCACAGTATCTTTTTTCGCAGGAGTATCTGCTGCTTCTTTAATTAAGGTGCTGTCAACAGTAGTAGTATCAGAAGCTACCGCAAGTTCCTTCTTATCGGAAGAGCCGCTAAAAAGTTTTGTGCAGAGTAAGACAATTGCTGCAACAGCCAGCAATGCGATAATTGTCCACAGTATTTTTTTGTTTCCTTTCTTGGGAGGAGGACATTTGCGCAACTCTTTTCCGCACTCGGAGCAAACAAAGTCTCTTCGCATTGAGACTTGCTGCACTTCCTTGGTTTTACACTTTGGGCACTCATCATTCAGACAAATGCCGTATTGCATACGATTGCTGTCAGACGGTCTAATATTTCTTGGCATCTTTGTATTATTTTTCTATTTGACTAATATATTTTCTTACATTGAAGGAGGCATTGGCGGGGGCATGCTACCAGGTGTTGGAGGTGCTGGTGGTGTAACCGTAGGAGCAAACAGCCCCTGCAACTCAACAACTTGTGCTGCAGCAGTCCATGAAGCCATGCCCTGTTGCCACACCATAGTCTGTGGGGTTAACTGACCATTTGCCACAAACTGACGTAGTGTCGCGTAGTCATATGGTCCATATTGCTGGCCTCCAATATATAAAAACATTTGCACCTGCGGTTCTGCAGTTGGCATTGGCGGAGGCGTTGCTATTGTCGTCGTTTCTTTTATCTGTTGCTTTGATGGCGGAGGTGTTGCAGTCGTTGTCGTTTCTACGCTCTTATTTGCTGCTTTGTCAACTACAAAAATACTTGGCAAGTCTTTTCCATCACCTTCTGTATGAAGAAGAATTGCATTTGTCACATCAGTTGCTCTGTTCCCTGTATGCAGGAAGTCCTCATACTTCTTCTTATATCCCTGCAGCCAATCTGCACATCGCATCGGGAAACAATAAGCTACCGTAATAATGGACAATTCATTGTCGCGCGGACTCTGAGTGTTAAATACTATATCGGTAATAGCTGTTCCCTGAGTAAAACTGCTCTTAAATGCTCTTTCTAGTTTTTCTGCAAATGCTTTCTGACTGTCGGTAGCAGGTTTAGGAATAGACACAAGCGTCACCTTCTTATTGATGCTAGCAGGATTAGACGGAGCCAATGGGCCTTCGTTGTTGCGAACGTGAAGCTGTATCTGGTCATTGTTGAGCTTGAGGAACACCCCACTCTGCTGTGTAATCTTATATGCAAAGCTACGTATCTCTTCTTCTGTACTGAACTTCTGCTGAAGTTGGGTGAGGATATTCAATCCGAGTACTTTCTTATCAGCATCCGCCTGTTCATTATGCTTGGTGCGCACAATCTCACTGAGTTTTATGTCGAAAGCATCTCGAATCTGATCGATACTTATATCGGAAGCCAAACGTCCAAAATTAACGAACTCAGTTTGTGGCAAAATAGCAGTCCTTAACTGACTAGCGATAGTGGGCATATCTGTCTTATCAAGTTTAAGCTCAACCTCAAAGGTCTGCATTGTTTCCTCTTCACTGACCTCAATGATTGGGCCTTTCATGTCTTCAAGGCCTTTGTTGACTTTCTTCTGCGCTGCAATAAGTTTTTCCGTTTCTTCAATAGCGGTGCTTATTACCTGACCAAAGGCACTAATGTCAATGTCCATATTTTGCAACTCGTTAAGGATCTTCGTTGCAAGTGATTTCGCAAATTGTAGGGCAACCATTCGAGTGCGCTCTGTATAGAAGTCGGCAAGATCGTTCTGGTGGCGACTATATATACGCTTTCCTACATTTGCGATACGCTTAATCAAGCTAAGATTGCTCCATTCTATAACATTATCTTTGCAATCCTGTTGTATAGCCGTTACTGTTTCTGCATTCTTAATAATGGCATCGTCAATATGAGTGCGAATTTCTGTTATCTTCTCAAGAAGGAGAGCAGAAACCTTCTGGAGTTCCACAATAGAGATATCGCCGTCTTTCCATTTTTCAAAAAGCTCACGCTCTATAATTCCACGTATTTCTTTGGCCATATCGGGAATCGAATGTGATTTATCACGATAGAACGCTTCAACTCCTACTCCACGGAATTGCTTTGCAAAATATTCCTCATTAAGAATAGCATCAAGTTCATTCAGTGGACATGCATCTTTGTTAAACGAAGGATCATTAAGAGGATAACTTACTGCCTTATCGTGCCAATACTCTGAAAATGCAGGATGCTTCTTATCACTCTTCAGAATACGAGTATCGAGTGTAAGATGACGTTCGTCAAGCATCCAACGTTCCATGTTATTATCGTTGAGGTATGCCTCGCGATAATCTTTCTTGGCTTCTTCGTCAACATAACCCACTTCGTCACGCCAGTTATTATATTTGAATTGTAGTAGAACACTTTCACCTACAGTGTAAGTGATGTGTCGAAGAACGCGCAACTCTGGATACATAACACGCTTTACTCCGAAAGAATTAACCTTCTTAGTACGAGCCACAAGCTTTTGTGCGTTATCAATAATTGTATCATCGCCAAGTTCGTCATACTCCAAGGCGAAATCATCCATATTCTCATAGGTGTAAGCGCGAATAATATCTGCATTCACCTGATCTTCAGAATTAATAAGGAAAGTCCTAGCATATACAAAATCACTAACGACCTTGGGTAATTCTTCGAAAGAATTCAAAGAATGGCCATTATCATTAACGTTGCTATATAGTGTTATACCATTGGCGACACCCTTTACACGGTCACTGAATACCTTTATCTCTGCTCCGTTTCCTGTTACATCGTGAGGATTAAAACGCCCTGCCTGTAGAGCATTTAGTTCACGAAGAGCAGCATAGCCGTTTTGATAGTAGCGCCCTTGATCCATATTAGCCTTGGGAAGATTCTGCTCTGGCATCATGGCGTATACACTAATTATTGCATCGGGATACAATTTGCGAGCTTGTACGATAGCATCGATTATGCTTCCGGAACCAGTACCACCGCAAAGCCCAGCAAAGATATGAATGTTCAAATCGCTGCCACCTTCCTTACCGGAAATCTTGATTATCCTAGCATAAGCATTGCGCAAGGCATTAACATAGCCCACAGCATTAGCAGCAAACAAAAGACGACCAGCACGGCGCTTCTGCCCTGCTGCCTCACCTAAGTTGCCGATAGCAGTCTTAACAGCTCCTGCGTCTTTGATGATTCCTTTCACGCTAGGATAGTTATTGATATGGTCAAGCATATGACCAATATCTGTACTCTTTATATACAGGAATTCGTCTTCCGTAAACGAGGCATCCTGACCCATAACGCGAAAATCTGGTCTTGGACGTCCGTCTTTTGGCATCATCTCTCGAGTAGAGTCGATGTATAAAAGAGCTACTGGTTGTTTGTTTCTGTCAGAAGACTCAGGAAATTCCTCAAACATTCGCATCTTGAACTCACGGAGGATCTTACCTCCAGTACCACCTAAACCAACAAGAATGTGATTTTGGCTACAAAAAGTCTTTGCCATCATATTATAGTTATAAAATTATTGTATCAAAGGTAGTTAACAAATCATTCCCGCAATCCCCCAAACGAGTGTTGGTATTAGTGTGCACGAAAAAAGCGTAGGGATTTGTCCTTACTCATCTTATTGCGGGTATCGCCAAACACCTTGTCAGAAATGAGTATAACTTATCACCTACGCCGTATGCTCGAGCTACGGCGTAAGTGAAGCCGCATGCAACGTTGACATACATGCAAGGCGAACCGTATTCTATATCCTTCTGACTTGAAATTGGCGATTTCGCAATAAAGGATAAAGCGCGGAACGCTTCTTCGGTCTCGGGATTTTTCCCCCAAGACGGTGCAAATATAATAAGAATTATTATAATAGCAAGAAAATCGCCCTGATTTTCGTATAAAATGGAAAAGCGGGGCGAAGGTTTAAGGCCTTTCAGAATTTCTGAATACTCCGAATAGTAGGAAGAGTCAGAGGGGGATAAAATCGGGAATTTTTCCGCGTTTACTCCTGTGTGGCGATGTCGCGGAGGATGGTAATGAGGGTGTCGATGTCGGGGACGCGGTGGACAGTCATGCGGCGGTGGCCGTTGTGCTCGGAGATTTTGCAGTCGGCGAAATGGGCGATGGCGTACTTCAACACTCTGCCGAAGAGGTCGCTCTGATAATAGGGACTATCGGCACGCCCCACAAAATAGAAGACGGCGCTTCCGCCCTTTGCTACAATACGCTCTATGCCGAGGCTACCCGCCAAAGCACGGGCACCAGGCACCTTGAGCAGGTCTTCTACAGGCTGTGGCAAGGGACCGAAACGGTCAGACAAATTCTTTTTGAAATTTGAAATTTGAGAGTTGGACGTTTGGTTTGTGAGGGCATCGATTTCACGGTAGAGCTGAACACGCTCGCTGCTGCCTGGAATGTAATCGTCGGGGAGGTAGAGGGGGAGGTCAGTCTCGAATATAGTTGAAACTTGAACCTTGAAATTTGAGAGTTGAATATTTTCTCTCGACTCTTGACACGCTTCCTCATTTAACACACCTCCTCGGCCTTCAGCCACTCCCCCTAGCTTAGTGGGAGAATAAGAATCTTCGAGCTCGGGGAACTCGTCGGTCTTGAGTTCTTGGACGGCTTCGGTAAGGATTTTTTGGTAGGTCTCGTAACCGAGGTCGGCTATGAAACCGCTCTGCTCGGCACCGAGGAGGTTGCCAGCTCCGCGTATGTCGAGGTCTTGCATGGCTATCTGGAGCCCACTGCCGAGGTCACTATAGCTCTCGAGGGCTTCCAGTCGACGGCGACTCTCAACGGGGAGGGTTGCCAGAGGCTGGGTGAGGAGATAGCAGAAGGCCTTGCGGTTGGTGCGCCCCACGCGACCACGCATCTGATGGAGGTCGGAAAGACCGAAGCGATGGGCATTATCGATGATAATAGTGTTGGCATTGGGTATGTCGATGCCATTCTCAACGATAGTGGTAGAGAGTAGCACGTCGTAGTCGCCTCGGATGAAGTCAGTGATGATGCGCTCCAGTTGCTCGGGGGGCATCTGCCCGTGGCCAATGGCCACACGGGCGTCAGGTACATACTTGGCGATGAGCTGCTGGATATGGGGCAGCGAGGCGATGCGGTTGCACACGAAGAACACCTGTCCCTGTCGGCTTAGCTCAAAGTTGATGGCGTCGGCTATGACTTCGTGGCTAAAGATGTGCACCTCTGTATGGATGGGATAGCGGTTGGCAGGAGGTGTGGTGAGCACGCTAAGGTCGCGAGCACCCATCAGAGAGAACTGCAGGGTGCGCGGGATGGGCGTGGCAGTAAGGGTAAGGGTATCGACATTGACCTTGAGCTGACGAAGCTTCTCCTTGGTGGCAACGCCAAACTTCTGCTCTTCGTCGATGATAAGAAGGCCTAGGTCATGGAAACGGACTGTCTTGCCCAGCAGTTTGTGGGTGCCGATGACGATCTCTACTTTGCCGTCGGCGATGCGCTGAATGATGTCACTGGCTTTCTTAGGCGACTGGGCGCGGGTAAGGTACTCTATGGTGACGGGGAAGTTGCGCAGACGTTCGGTGAAGGTGAGGTAGTGCTGGTAGGCAAGTAGTGTGGTGGGCACAAGCACCGCCACTTGCTTGCCATCGGTGGCTGCCTTGAGGGCTGCACGCACGGCAAGCTCGGTCTTACCGAAGCCGACATCGCCGCAGACGAGGCGATCCATGGGGCGCGGACTCTCCATGTCGCGCTTTATCTCGGCGGTAACCTTCAGCTGGTCGGGAGTGTCTTCATAGATGAAGGAGGCCTCAAGCTCATGCTGCATATAGGTGTCGGGGCTGAAAGCAAAGCCTTGCTGACGGCGACGCTCGGAGTAGAGGCGGATAAGGTCGCGGGCGATATCCTTGATTTTGGTTTTGGTGCGTTCCTTGAGCTGGTTCCACGCACCGGTGCCGAGACGCGAGAGGGCGGGCGGCTCACTGTCGGAGGAGCGATACTTGCTGACTTTATTGAGAGAGTGGACGGATACATAGACGATGTCGCCGTTCTTGTATTGGAGTTTCATGCGCTCTTGCTCAGAGTTGCCGTCGGTAACGGTGACAAGGCCCATAAACTGACCCACACCGTGGTCAACGTGGATGACATAGTCGCCTGGCTCAAACTGTCGCATGTCGCGCAGAGAGTGGGCAAGTTTTCCGTTGGCGGCACTGGCAGCCTTAAGACGGTAGCGGTGGAAGCGGTCGAATATCTGGTGGTCTGTAAAGAAGCAAGCCTTAAGGGTGTCGTCGACGAAGCCTGCGTGGAGGGTGAGTTGCACAGGGGTGAAGGTAACGGGGGCACCGGTCTCTTCAAAGATAGCAGCGAGACGCTGGTGCTGCTCGGGGTTGTCAGCAAGGATATAAAGGTGGTAACCACGCTGCTGATAGTCAGCAAGGGTGGTATTGATGATGTCGAAGTTCTTATGGAAGAAGGGCTGAGGCTGGATTGAAAATTGAGTATTGAGAATCGAACATTGAGCATTATTTGTAGCAGGGGAGCCTGAAAGGATAATGGAGGGGAAGCCGGCTATGTCGGTGGCAAAGTCGGAGGGGGAGAGGAGAATGGTTGTATTATTGAGCATTGAACTTTGAGCACTGAGCGTTGTGGCTTCGCGTTCAATGAGTGCCTGTGCACTGAAGCCCTCAGCATAAATCTGGGCTATACGGTCGTGAATGAAGGAGGGGTTCTTCTGCACGAGAAGTGCGTTGGAAGGCAGGAACTGGAGGAAACTGACACGGCGATCGTCGGTGGCGGCAACGAGAGGCACGACAGTGACGGTGTCCACACGCTCCACAGAGAGCTGTGTCTCTACATCGAAGGTGCGAATGCTGTCGAGCTCGTCACCGAAGAAGTCGAGACGGTAAGGATGCTCGCTGGAGTAAGAGAAAATGTCGATGATGCTACCGCGGATGGCAAACTGGCCTGGCTCGTAGACGTAGTCAACATGCTGGAAGCCGAGGGTGAAAAGCTCACTCTCGAGTCCGGCAAAGTCATAGGTCTCCCCTACCCTAAAGGTCTTCATCTTAGCCTGCAGACTGGAGCGGGTGACAACTTTGACCGAGAGGGCCTCGGGGTAAGTGACTATAAAAGTTGTTGAGTTCGAAAGTTGTGCATTTGTAAAGTTATCTTTCGAATTTTCGAGAACGGCACTGAGTGTGTCGGTGCGCATTATCTCGTTGGCTGGATCTATCTGGGCATACTTGACCCCACGACGGTAGGGAGAAGGGAAGAAAAAAGATTGATAACTGACTCTCGACTCTTGACTCTTCTGAAGGGAGATAAGGTCGTTGTAGAAGTAGGCAGCCTCATCGTGGTCGTGGAGGATAACTAGGATGGCACGCGACTCCGGTAGGTTGGCTGGTAGCCCGCTGAGCATGGCGGCAGCAGCAGAGCCCTGCAGGCCCTCGGCATAAAGGTATTCGCCAGGCTTGAGAGTCTGCACCTTCTTGGCCATGGCCTTGACCACGGGATGGTGCTCAAAGAGTTCGAGGGTTCGAGAGTTCAAAAGTGCGAGAGTTCAAAAGTTAGCTACAAACGCCATAAGACCACCTGTATATGTGCGGGTGTTCCTATGGCGTTGGAATGCCTAGTGTGTAGGCAGTCTTATTTCTTGGCCGGAGCTGCGGGTGCCTCAGTAGCGGGTGCCTCAGCTGGAGTGGCTGTGGCAGGCTGTGCTGCGGGAGCGCTGGGGAGTGCGGGTGCAGTGGTCTGCACTGGGGCATTCTCCATGACGGAGCCTGCTACCTTCTGTGAAGGCACGAGATAGGCTGCAGCTACGCTGAGCACTACCATTGCGATGGCGAGGCCCCATGTGGCTTTCTCCACGAAGTCGGTGGTCTTGCGCACACCGCCCATGGTGTTGAGATTGGAGAAGCCTGCTGCCAGGCCGCCGCCCTTGGACTCCTGAATGAGCACGATTAGGCACATCAATACTGCTGCTAATACGATAAGTACAATTACTACGCTATACATATTATAAAGTTTATAGTTTAATGTTTAAAGTTTAATGTAAGAGTTGCTATTTTTTGTTGCGATTCAGACGTATGAGGAGCTCAAGGTATCTGATTTGCTCTGCAAAGTAAACACTTTTTTTTGGATTATCGGCACTAATTGTCTTGATAATTTCAAGTGCCTGCTCAAATTTGTGCTGTTTGATATATACTGCTGCCATTGCCTCAGTGAAATATTCCTCTTTGTCGTCGTCATCGTCAATGAGCTCGGCTGGCAGCTGGTCGTCGGCCTCGGCAAGGCTGCGGCGGATGCCGGAGACGGTGAATTCGTCATCGATTTTAGATTGACCATTGACCATTGACCATTGACCATTATCATACGCCTCCGCCCTAAAGGGCAGCCGCTCTATCTTAGAGAGGGAGTCTTTTTCTGCTGACTCCTGACTCTCGACTCTTGACTCCTGACTCTCGACTCCTGACTGTTGACTTTCGCTTTCTGCCTCTTCTTCTATATCCGGCAATTGCTCAAGAAAAGCAGAGTAGTCGGCCTGAAGGTCGCCCTTGTCTTCGGTGTCGGGCAGCTGCTTGAGGAAGGAGTCAATGAGAATCATCGTGCGGTCGCCATCGGCAGCAACGGTTTCGTCTTCCATCTTCTGCACGGGGATGTTGTAGTTCATGCCTTCCACCATCTCGAAGAGTACAGCACGGTCGGCCACCATGAGGGCATACTGCCTGAGCATCTTGCTGAACTGCGGGTCGTGCACCTTATACATATTCTGCAGCAGGAGCAGATAGAGCGTCTGATGGAAGGGGTATTGCTTTATCGCCTCCTGCAACATTGGTATGGTATTGCGGTTGAGCAGGTCTGGATTGCGCACCAGGTCGATGGCTGTATATTCTTGTGAGGTCATAGATTACCAGTTGGCTACAGTAGCATTGAATATTTGGTCAACGATATCTTTTATCATCTGTGTTACGAGTTCCTCTTGCACAGCGGTGAGTTGCTGCGAGGCGTCATACTCGGCAGTGGCGGTAAATCGGCGTTCGAAGTCATCGGCGTGCTTGCGATTGTTTACGAAACGCACGTTGACTGTCATCTTGAGCTGTGTCTGATTGGAGAAGCCGTCGGCGGAGACTGCCTTGTTGAACTGACTGTACTCCACTATCTCACCGGCAAGCTGCAGGTCACCCTGTCGCTTGACTTGACGCAACTTGGTCTGGCGGGCATAGATATCGGAGAGCTCGTTGTTGAACATTGAGTGCATCGGTGCCCACACATAGGCAGAGCGCAAGGGGAAGTCGGAAATCTCGATAGTCTTGGTGGTGGTATAGTCTATCGAAGAGCCCGTGAACTTATAGCTCACGCTGCATGCCATAAGCAACGGCATGAGCAGGAGCACCGCCTTATTTGATATCCTCAAAGCCATATTCCTTTATATATCTATAGAGCGAGCGCTCACTGATGTTGAGGTGCTCGGCTGTCTTCTTGCGCGAGCCGCGAAATCGGCGCAGGGTGTCGCGCAACAGGTCTTTCTTGACGTCCTCCATTGTCTCGTCAGCATCGGCGTCAACATACTCTATGTCGGTGGCATCGGGCTGCGGGGCATCAGGCTTGACGGAGTGTCCGGCCGTTGACGAGGGAAGCGAGAGGGGCGCCCTACCCCGCTCTGCCTTGGCTGGCATACCCAACTGGGTGCGAAGATCGGCAAGGTCGTGCGAGAGATTCTGCACCTCTTGTCCGAGTTGGGCTAAGTAGGTATAGATGACGGTGCGTTCGCTCTCAAAGCCGTGGTCATCGTTGACGGAGAGCATAGTGGCGCTGTCGTCATCGGGCAGATACTGGCGCAGGATGTCAAGCGTTATCTCTCGCTGAGGCGCGGTGATAGACATGCTCTCGGCAAGGTTGCGCAGCTGGCGTATGTTGCCAGGCCATGAGTATCGGCGCAGTGCTGCGGAGGCTTCCTCGTCGAGGCTTATAGGCTCCGTCATGTTATACTTGGTAGCGGTGTCGAGGGCAAACTTCTTGAACAGTAGATTGACATCACTGCCTCTGTCGCGTAGCGGCGGCACATTGACGCTCACCACATTAAGGCGATAGTAGAGGTCTTCGCGAAATCGTCCCTCACGCACAGCCTTGACCATATTGATATTGGTGGCAGCGATGAGTCGGACGTCGGTCTTCTTCACTTCGCTGGAGCCGACGGGGATATATTCACCTTTCTCCAACACACGCAGCAGCAATGCCTGAGTGGTAAGAGGCAACTCACCCACCTCGTCGAGAAACAGGGTGCCTCCATTGCAGACGGAGAAATAACCCTCGCGATCGTTGGTGGCATCGGTGTAAGCTCCTTTGACATGACCGAAGAGCTCTGAGTTGATAGTGCCTTCAGGAATGGAGCCGCAGTTGATGGCCATGAAGCGCTTACGATTGCGATGGCTGTGGTCATGCACGATTCGCGAGAATATGTCCTTGCCCACACCGTTCTCTCCGAGAATGAGCATGGTGAGGTCAGTGGGAGCCACAGTGAGGGCTATCTCCAAGGCTCTGTCAAGAGCCTCGCAGTTACCGATGATATCGTATTGACGCTTTATCTGCTGAAGGTTGGGTTTCATGAGTTAACTTTACAACTTTTAGAACGTGAGCTCCAACTTCACTCTCCAGCCCCACTTCTTGGTGTGTGGCAGGTAGAGGTAGTTGAGTCTGCGCACAGCCTGCACCTGCAGAATCTTGAAAATATTGTAAATACCGGCATATACCTCGACATACGGCTTCTTCTTCTCCATGAGGAAGGAGGAATACTCATACTGCCCGTCGGAATTGAAATGGCCGGGAAAGTAATAGAGCTGGCTGTCGTCGGGATGGAGCGAGGGATTGTTCTTGTCGGTGAGGGTACCCCACAGGGCATTGACTCCCATTACCTCGCGCCACTTCAGTTTGCGAAGCAGAGGTATGCGGTTGAATATCTTGCCGTTGATGTCCCAGTTGATCATCAGTGAGGCGTAGCGGTCGTTGAGGAACTCCATATTGTTGACCATGCAGAAGGTACCCTTGTGCACTACATATGAGAGGTTGGCAGCAGGCATGATAAGGAGCGGATAAGGCACCTTGTTCCATTGTGCGCCAGCCTTGAGATAGAAGTCCATCCTACCCCATGCTGACGGCAGCCATACACGCTTGTAGGCCGTGAACTCGGTGAAGTTGTAGGTGTGCTCGCCACCCAGCGTCTTAAGACCCAGGGTGTGAGACAGAGTGAATATGGGCGCCTCGTTGTTGACCAGGATACGGCGCTGCTTGGTGTTGACATACTTGGCTCCGGGGCTGTAGGTGGCACCCAGACGAATGTCGGTGGTGTTGAAGTAGCGTAAGTGGTCGTTTTTATCAGCCGACGGCATACGGCTGCCATTGAGCGGCTGGTAGAAGAGAGCTGCTACCCCTTCGTCACGCTCACGCTGCATCTGCAGGTCTATGCCGAATCCGTTGGCCCATTCACGCTGGTATTTCATACCCACTTTAGTGTAGTACATCATCTGGTCTACCGTTGTCACCTTGAACGAAGTGAACACATTATCCTTGTCGGTAGGCACAAACTTATCGGACGGCGACATGACATCAGTCTGCGCGGTAATCGACAGATTGTTGAGCGGGAACTCGGTGGCAGAATATGCTCTCTTGTTGAATGCATAGCTCAGCTCGCCCATACCCTTGACGCGGTGGTCCTTGAATCCGTAGGCTACATAGCCTTTTGCAAAGAGGTGCGGATTAAGATTAGCGGTGGTCTGGGCTGAAGCACGCAGACGGAATCCGTCAACAAAGTTGTGACTGAAGATAGTGTTGACGGGGCCGATATCAATAAGCGACGGCTTCTTGGGGTCGTTGGATGTCTCAACATAATTCTCCACGAAAGCCTTAAAGACAAACATCGCCACGTTGAAGTGCTTCATCTGCTGGAACTCCTTCACCATTTTCGGCATATCGGCCTCTGCCTTGGTTAGCGAGTCGGTACGCATGTCAGTCCAGAACTGGTCGTTTCTCAGCTCAGCATTAGGGTCGATAATCTCTGTGCCGCCGAAACGGAACTCCTTGTCAGGTATCGCCGACAGGTTATAGTTGGTAAAGCTATTAGTAAGTTGCACCTGCATTCGTGCCATGTCCATGATGGCAGAGAGCTGCACTGTCATCTTGTTGCTCTCCAGCACCTGGTCGCCAGAGGGCAGATGCTTAAACTCCTGATTCACATTAAGCTGCTCCACGAAGTTCACGTCAGAGCTATGCGGGATGAGTAGCTTCGACTGCCTCACCCTGTAGGTGGAGTCGGCCATGATAAAGAGGCTGCCACTGAAGCCAAAGTCCTGCGGGTTGTTGGGGGTGAAGGTTACCTCAATGCATTTGTCGTCGCCCACATAGACGGTGTCCTGAATGAAGAAGCGATAGAAGCTGATGGCATTCTTGGATGAGATGGGCGAGATGAACTGATGGCGCAGCAGACGCACATTGTCGTCAAAGATATCTACGTCAGTGAAGCAGTCGGCCAGGATGCTGTTGAGTATCTCACCAGTGGTAAAGAACTTGTTCAGACCGTCTTCACGCTTACCAGTGACGATAGTCTTCTCGGTGGCAGGACTCTTACGCCAAATCTGGCGCGAAGTGGTCTCCTGGAATGTGATAGGCAGTATGCGCTTACCTGTCTCGGAGCATATCTCCACATGGTTCTGCAGGAACGGCATCTTCTTAAGCAGACCCTCTTTCAGGCTCTTCTCGCTCACATCGTTGAAGGCGAAGGTCAGCTTCTTATAAAGGTTGTAGGAGAAGTAGTCATGCCTATGTATATCTGTCTGCTTCTTCGCTTTAATAACCTTCTTCATCAACTCCACGGCAGGGTTGTTTTTGCGTGAATACTTCTTACGCTTAGCCTTCACTACGGCAGTCTTCAGTTCCTGTGGCGACCACTTGAGCCTCACCTCCATCTCGAGGGCAGAGGTGATACGGAAAGTCTGCTTCTCATAGCCCATAAAGCTGACGATGAGAGTCTTGCCCTCATGCAGAGGCAAGGAAAAACGGCCTTTCTCATTGGTATTGGTGCCTACAGGCATGCCGTCGTAATACACATTGGCCCATGCTATCGGCTCTCCTGATTCGGAGTCAATAACACGGCCTGTGAGATTCTGCGCCAGCAGTGTGACCACACCGCCCATTAGCAGATATATCAAAAGAATGAATCTTCTCATCTATAGCATATACAATTAGCGGGTGCGAAGTTACAACATTTATCTCACATACGCGCACGAAAGACCGTTAAAAACATTAAAGTCGCACTTTACACGATGCAAAATGCGACTTCCACATTCAATATGGCACTCAATATGGCACTGCTCCTCCCGGTTCTCCACCGAAGGGGTCAGAATCAATCTCCGGCGGTTCGAGTGGCTCCGCTCCTTGCGATGAGGGAGAGGCATTCTGGCTGGAGGCATGCTTGATGGTGCCACCGCCCGAGTATTCGTCCAGATTCATGAAGCGTGTCAGCTCAGGCTTGAATTTCAGGTGCACGATATCGAGCGAGCCATTGCGGTGCTTGGCAAAGATAAACTCCGCCTTGCCGCGATAGTCCTGAGTGTTGTCGGCCGATTGGTAAATCTTGTAGTATTCGGGGCGATGGAGGAAGCATACGATGTCCGCATCCTGCTCTATGGCTCCCGATTCGCGTAGGTCGCTCAGTTGCGGTCGCTTAGCCTCCTCGCCCTCACGCTTTGTCACCTCGCGGTTTACCTGCGACAGAGCTATCACAGGCACGTCAAGGTCTTTGGCAAGTGCCTTGAGCGAACGGCTGATATGCGACACCTCCTCCTGGCGGTTGCCGAAGCGGATGCCTGAGCCGGAGGCCGTCATCAACTGCAGGTAGTCAATCATGATTATCTTAACATCATGTTCCTGCACCAGTCTCCGCGCTTTGGTGCGCAGTTCGTATATCGACAGCGACGAAGTGTCGTCAACATACAGTGGTGCGCCCTGAAACTCAGTTATCTTGGAGTCGAGCTGAGTCCATTCGTATGGCTGTAGGTCACCGCTGCGCAGTTTCTCCGCCTCTATCTCACACACATTGGAAATCATGCGCTTTATCAACTGGTCGTTGCTCATCTCCAGACTGAAGAACGCCATCGGTATCTTCTGACTCACCGCTATGTTGCGGGCCATGGAGAGAGCGAAGGCTGTCTTGCCCATTGCAGGACGCGCAGCAATGATGATGAGGTCAGACTTTTGCCACCCGCCGGTGATTTTGTCAATCTTATGAAACAGGGTAGGCACACCGCTGAGTTTGCCTTTCAGCTTTGCAGCTTCCTCTATCGACTGATAGACACGCTTGACGATGGGGTCTATCTGTGTGTATTCCGTGCGCTGGCTTCTCTCGCTGATTTTGTAAAGGTTGTCCTGCGCAGAGTCGAGCAGCTGCTTCGAATCGATTGTCTCGTCGAAAGCTTTCGTCTGCACCTCGCTCGATGCCGTAATAAGCTGTCGTTTCACATATTTCTCAGCTATCACCTCAGCGTGGTATCTGATTCCGGCAGAACCAGTGGCCTCGCGGATAAGGTCTGCCAGATAAACCATCTGACCCGCGTCCTTGAAGGTGCCTTTCTTCTCCAGCTGCGCCTTAACGGAGAGCACGTCAAACGGCTTGTCGCCTATAGCGAGGTCGCGGATGGCCTCGTAGATGAGTTGGTGCTTCTTATCGTAGAAGCTCTCGGGAGTGATTATCTCCGTTACCAAGTCGTAGCCAGCACGGTCCACCATCAGTGAGCCGAGCACCGAGCGCTCCATCTCCAGTGCCTGCGGCGGGATATGGGTTAGCAGTTGTTCCGGGGCCGCAGCGCGGCTATTTGTTTTAGAAGGCATTTTATTTCTGATTTACGGTTTTCGCGGCTCGCCGCTCTGTCTTGTTTTAGAAATTATCGCTCCGCTCAATGTAAGTCGAAAGTACTTACTGAGGCTGGCTTATTGTCTTTAACTTCTTTAACTTAAATTGTTTTGTTATTGGTTATAAAACTCCACCACAGCCTCTACGCCCTTGCGCAAGATGTCGAGTGGGATGTTTTCGTTGGGCGAATGGATGGCATTGCTCTCAAGGCCGAAGCCCATGAGCACTGTCTTGATACCCAGTATCTTCTCAAAGTCGCTGATGATAGGTATGCTGCCACCGCGCCTCACTGCCAGCGGCTTCTTGCCAAACGCTTTCTCGAAGCCCTTCTCGGCTGCCTTGTAGGCCGGCAGGTCGATAGGACACACATATCCCTCGCCGCCATGCATCGGCGTTATCTTCACCTGCACATAGTCGGGGGTGTGAGCCATAACGTGGTCAATGAACAGCTGCGATATCTTGGCGTGATCCTGGTTGGCCACCAGTCGGCAGCTCACCTTGGCGTAGGCCTTCGAGGGGAGCACCGTCTTGGCGCCCTCGCCGGTATAGCCGCCCCAGATGCCGCAGATGTCAAACGTCGGGCGGCAGCTATTGCGCTCCAGCGTGGAGTAGCCTGTCTCTCCCTTGAGAGCCTTCACACCGATGGCAGCCTTGTATTTCTCTTCGTCAAAAGGTATCTGGGCAATCATCTCGCGCTCCTTCTGCGGCACGGGCAGCACATCGTCGTAGAATCCCGGTATGGTGATGCGGCCGTCCTCGTCCTGCATGTCGCTCATCATCTTACACAGCACATTGATGGGGTTGGCCACGGCTCCGCCGAAATGGCCGGAGTGCAGGTCGCGGTTGGGGCCTGTCACCTCCACCTCCCAGTATGCTAGGCCACGCAGTCCGGTGGTCAGCGACGGCAGGTCGGCACCCAGCATGCTCGTGTCGCTGACGAGTATCACGTCGGCCTTGAGCAGCTCTTTGTGCTCGTTGAGGAAACTGTTGAGGCTCGGGCTGCCTATCTCCTCTTCACCTTCGAGTATAAGCTTCACGTTGTGGCGCAGCAGTCCTTCCTTCACCACGTATTCAAACGCCTTGGCTTGGATGAACGACTGTCCCTTGTCGTCGTCGGCACCGCGAGCCCAGATGTGGCCGTCCCTTATCTCGGGCTCGAAGGGGTCGCTCTTCCACAGCTCCAGCGGCTCCACGGGCATCACATCGTAGTGGCCGTACACCAGTATCGTCTGCGCAGTGTCGCTCACGTGCTTCTCGCCATACACCAGTGGGTTACCCTCGCTGGCCATCACCTCTGCCCTATCGGCACCGGCCTCCAGCAGCAGCTCTTTCCAGCGCTCGGCGCAGCGCACCATGTCAGCCTTATGCTCACTCTGCGAGCTTATACTCGGAATTCTTATCAGGCTAAACAGTTCGTCCAGCCACCGCCCCTCATTCGTGCGGATGTATTCTTTTATTTCCATGTGATTGGTGTTTAGGAGTTAATGGGAAGTAAACTCCCTGTTAATCTCACTTCCTGCTTCCTTTTATCATATAAATCACAATCATGCACATCATGCCCAGTGCCAGCAACTCGCTCAGCGGATTCATCCACCACGCTGCATAGTCAAACTGGATGCCGGCGAAGCGAAGCGCAGCACTCGCAACACCCATCAGCGCACCACCGGCAATAAAGCCGCTGGCAATCAGAGTGCCCTTCTCGCCGCGCTGGCGGTTGACCTCGGCGTCCTTGGAGCGCGTGGTAACAAACCAACTGATAGCGCCACCCACCAGCAACGGCAGGTTCAACTCAATAGGTATAAACATACCCAGCGCAAACGCCAGTGCCGGCACCTTGAACAGAGTGAGCACCACGGCTATCAATGCACCCACGCCGTAGAGCAGCCACGGGGCGCCCTCGCCACTCATCAGCGGTTCTATCACCGCCGCCATGGCGTTAGCCTGCGGGGCAGCCAGCTGACCAGAGGTGAAGCCGTATGTCTTGTTCAGAATCATTATTACGCCAGCCACAGTCACCGCGCTTACCAGCGTGCCGAGAAACTTCCATGTCTCCTGCTTCTGGGGAGTAGAGCCGAGCCAATAGCCCGTCTTGAGGTCGGTGATGAAAGCACCCGCCGTGCTCAGCGCGGTGCATACCACGCCGCCCATGATGAGTGCAGCCACCATGCCGCCCGTGCCCTTCAGACCTACGCCCACCATCACCACCGATGCCACTATCAGCGTCATCAGCGTCATGCCGCTCACAGGGTTGGTGCCAACAATGGCAATCGCGTTGGCGGCCACCGTGGTGAAGAGGAAAGCAATGAGGGTGAGAATCAGTATCGCCGTGATGCTAAACAACCATACGCCGTCCATCACACCAAACTGGAAGAACAGGAATGTGACCACTATCGTGGCAATCGCACCGATGGCCACTACCTTCATCGGGAGGTCCTTCTGGGTGCGCTCAGGCTGAACGGTGGCACTGGCTGCAGGTTCTCCCCCCGCCCGAGCAGGAGCCTTCTTCCCTACCATCTCGCGCCCTGCCAGTCCCACGGCGCCCTTGATGATGGGCCAGCTCTTGATGATACCAATTATGCCAGCCATCGCGATGCCGCCGATGCCTATCGACTTGGCATACTTGAACAGCTGCTCGGGACTAGCTGCTACGGCAGCCACGCCGTCACCGATGTTCATGTCGGGCCATATCAGAGCAATAGCGGGCACTATCAGCCACCACACGGTCACCGAGCCTACGCAGATGATAAACGCATACTTCAGACCGATGATGTAGCCCATGCCCAGCACGGCAGCGCCCGTGTTCATCTTAAACACTAGCTTCGTCTTCTCTGCCAGCGTGTCGCCCCACATCAGGCAGCGCGACGTGAAGTTCTCGTTCCACAGCCCGAAGGTGGCCACTGCAAAGTCATACAGACCGCCCACCAGTCCGGCAAGCAGCAGCGGCTTGGCGCCCTGTCCGTCCTTCTCGCCCGAGATGAGCACCTGTGTGCTCGCCGTAGCCTCGGGGAAGGGATACTTGCCGTGCATGTCCTTGACGAAGTATTTACGGAAGGGGATGAGCAGCAGGATGCCCAGCACACCGCCCAGCAGAGAGGCCATGAACACCTCGAAGAAGTTGACGGCTATGTCGGGGTATTTCGACTGCAGTATGTAGAGCGCGGGCAGCGTGAAGATGGCACCTGCCACTATCATGCCCGAGCAGGCACCGATGCTCTGTATCATCACGTTCTCGCCCAGGGCGCCCTTGCGTTTTGTGGCGCTGGAGAGGCCCACGGCGATGATGGCGATGGGGATGGCGGCCTCGAACACCTGGCCCACTTTGAGGCCAAGGTAAGCAGCGGCAGCACTGAACAGCACAGCCATCAGCAGACCCCAGGTCACGGACCAGCGCGTCACCTCCTTGGGGGTGGACTGTGCACTCATCAGAGGTTTATACACCTCACCCTCCTTCAGGGGGCGCATCGCATTTTCGGGAAGAGAGATATCGTTTTTCATGTTCCTACATTTTTTCATTTACGTTGCGAAGTTACCATTTTTTTTGCAAACAAAAAAGAAAAGTACAGACAAAAAAACATACCCTATAAAAAACCAAAGTTTTCGTTATATCTTCATTTTTTTGAACCGTTAAGCTTTTACAAAAAAATGTTCCGCTATCCTAATGGAGCGGAACACTGTGGCGGGTGGACCAGGGGAGATTCGAACTCCCGTCCAAACAAGGAAGCCATGTGTTTTCTACATGCTTAGTCAGGCTGTGATTGTCTGTCCTGCAGCCGGAGCCCGACGGCCAACAGCGGGGCATATCCTCTGAAGAATTTCGCCCGAGGCGCGAGGCCGCCTCAAGCTATCCCCGATTTGCTGCGCCACTGAACCGGTACGCTTCGGAGAAAGAGCGACCGAGTGACGTCTCGTTCTGCGCCCTTGGCGCGGAATAAAGCAGTCCTACTGTACTTCAGACTAAGCTGCGAGAGCGTAGTTAGTTTCGCCAGATAAATTTGTGAGTAGTTGCTTTTTAAGTGACTGCTACCAACGCACTGCATGCTTGCACACCTCTTGACCTCGCTGTCAAATCCAGTCTGGCCCAGGTATATGTTCGAAAGTTCGAAGGTTCGAAAGTTAACCCCCCTTTGCAGGGGGGCTTTTGAGGTGGTAGCGCCTACGGGACTCGAACCCGTGTACCCGGCGTGAGAGGCCGGTATCCTAACCACTAGATGAAAGCGCCAAGGTTGCGGAAGCTAGGAGATTCGAACTCCTGGTACGGTTACCCGCACGGCAGTTTAGCAAACTGCTGGTTTAAGCCACTCACCCAAACTTCCAGTCCGCATCTCCGATAGTTCTCGGTTTTGCGCGGCAAAGGTAATACTTTTTTCTTTACTGCCAAAATTTTTCAGATTTTTTTTTCCTTTACTTGCCAATTATGCCGAGGCGGGAGGTCTGGAGGAAGGTGACGATGGAGTCGATCTCGGGGCTGGCTTCTACCTGGGAGCGTACCTGGAGAATTCCGTCCTCAAGGGATGTCTTGCCATTGAAAACGAGGCGGTAAGCATTGGCTATCTGGAGCTGGATATCTTCGTTAATGCCAGCATTGGTAAGGATGGTGGAGTTGACTCCGCCATACTCGATAGGGTTATGGGTAGCGATGATGAAGGGGGGCACATCGCGCGAGAAACGGCATCCGCTCTTGATCATGGCACAACGGCCTACGCGGGCTCCGGGGTTGGCGATGACGTTGGAGGTGAGGATGGCATCGTCATGTATCTCCACGCGCCCGGCTATCTTGGTGCCATAGCCGATGACGGTGTTGTTGAATATGTGTGCGTCGTGGGAGATATGTACGCCTTCCATGATGCAGTTGCCGTTGCCGATAACGGTGCGGTCGCCGCTATGGGTGGCGCGGTTGATGACTACGTTCTCTCGTATGATGTTATGGTTGCCGATGACGAGTTCAGTGGCTTCGCCTGTGTAGCTGAAGTCCTGGGGCACGGCTCCGAGCACTGTACCTTGGTGGACGGTGTTGTCGGTTCCGAGGGTGGTGCCTGCCATGATGCTGACATAGGGGTAGATAACGCAGTTGTCGCCTATGACGGTGTTGGCCTCAATATAGGCGAAAGGGTATATGGTGACGTTGTTGCCTATCTTGGCAGTAGGGTCGATGTGGGCGAGTGGGGAAAGCATTGCCATTTGAAATTTGATATTTGAATTTTATTTACTGACCACGAATCTAACAGATATTAGGAAAAAAACTTCGCCTCAGAGCTTCGCTCTCTCTGTTGACTTGGTTTACTGTCCTCCGCCGAGGGCGTAATATAGATTGACGACAGCTTGCATCTTGTTGAAGTCGTCGGCGACTTTGGTGAGCTGGCTGGAGAGGAGTGCCTGCTGTGCGCTGATGACCTCGAGATAGGTGGCTCCATTGGTCATGAGGAGCTCAACTGCCTCTACATTGGCCTGGAGTGTGGCAGTGCGCTCTGCCTCTATCTCGGAGAGGCGTGCGGAGGTCTCGTACTGCTTGAGGGCGTTGCTGACCTCGCTGCCTGCATTGAGGATGGACTGCTGCCAGGCTATGTAGGCTTTCTCTTGGTCGGCCTTGGCGACCTTGAGGCCTGCTACGAGCTGCCCGTGCTGGAAGATGGGCTGCACGAGTGAGCCGACAGCTTGCGCGAGGAGCTTGCCGGGATTGACAACACCGGCTCCTGCGGAGTTAGTCCATGCGGCGGTGCCGGTGATGGTGATATTAGGATAGAAGGCTGCACGGGCCTTGTTGACATTATAGAAGCAGCTGGCAAGCGCCATCTCCTTGGCGTGGACGTCGGGGCGGTTGGCAAGCAGCTGTATGCCGACGCCGGTGCTGAGGTTGGTGGGCAGCGACTGCTGCTCGAAGGTGGAGCGGTCAATGTGCTGCGGTGCCTGTGCGAGCAAGAGGCTGAGTGAGTTCTCCACCTCGCGTATCTGACGCTCTATCTCAGGGATGGAGGCCTGCACAGCGAGGTAGTTGGCCTTGGCAGAGAGGACGGAGGCCTCGGTGTAACCATAGAGCTGCTTCATGTCCTGCATCTTCTCCCAGGTCTCCAGAGTAAGGCTCTCGGTTTGGCGCGTTATCTCTAGCTGTTTGTCAAGCATGAGGAGGGTGTAGTAGCAGTTGGCCACTCCAGCAATGATGCTGGTCTTGACGGCCCGCTGATAGTCGCGTGTCTGTATGAGGACGGCCTGCTGTGCCCGCTTGGCATTGGTGAGGGAGCCAAAGAGGTCGATAGTCCACGATGCCTGGATGGGCAGTGTGTAGGTCTGGACAGCTTTGTTGTTGTCCCACGACGAGAGGGTGCCGCTGGGGGCAAAGACGAACGAGGGCACGTAGGCAAGCTTGGCTACGGAGAGCATGGCCTCGGCCTGCTTGACGGACAAGGCTGCAGTGAGGAGATCGCTATTGTTGGCGAGGGCACTGTCGATAAGCACCTGCAACTTGGGGTCGGTAAACACTTCACGCCACGGCGTAGAGGCCAGGGTGGTGGTGTCGTTAGCCACGAGGGTGTCGAGGTCGTTGCTGAGGTCGCGGTAGAGGCCCTGGGTGTTAACGTCGGGGCGCTTATACTTATTGTAGAGTCCGCAGCTCTGGAGGAGCCCCGCCAGGAGTATTATATAAAATAGGGATTTCATTGATTGTTTAATTGCTTAGGTGGCTTAGGTTTTCGTTCTCGTTTAACTTCTATAAACTATCAACTATCAACTTTCTTAGGATTGGTGTATTGCTTGAGCTCAGTGTCGCCGGAGCCATCGACGAGGCCGATGAAGTGCATGGGGCTAATCTTCTCCTGCAGCCACTGGAAGATGACAAACAGGCAGGGCACGATGAGCACCTGGAGTACCATGCCTATGAGCATGCCGCCCACGGCGGAGGCTCCGAGGGTGGAGTTGCCATTGGCTCCCACTCCGCTGGCGAACATCAGCGGCAGCAGACCGACTATCATGGCGAGGGAGGTCATGAGGATAGGACGCAGACGGGCCGATGCTCCGAGCACTGACGACCACCTGATGGCCATACCCGTCTGGCGACGCTCAAGGGCGAACTGCACGATAAGGATGGCATTCTTTGCCAAAAGGCCGATGAGCATGATGAGCGCTATCTGGGTGTAGATATCGTTGGAGTGACCGAAGATATTGGTAAACAGGAATGCTCCCGACAGACCGAACGGTATGGAGAGTATTACTGCCAGGGGCAGGATGTAGCTCTCATACTGCGCACTGAGGATGAGGTAGATAAACAGGAAGCAGAGCACGAAGATGAGCGTGGTGTTGTTTGACGCCTCGCTCTCAGAGCGGCTGAGTCCTGAGTATTCGTAGCCGTAGCCTGTAGGCAGTGTCTGCGCAGCCACTTCCTTCACTGCCTGCATGGCGTCGCCGGTGGAGTAGCCGTCGTTGGGCGCTGCGTTGATATTGATGGCGGTGAAGAGGTTGAAGCGGTTGATGTTAGACGGGCCGTACACTTTCTTCATATTGATAAAGCTGCTGACAGGCGCCATCTGGCCATTGATGCGCATATAGATGCTGGAGAGTGAGTTCTCGTCGATGCGTGTCTCAGGTGAGGACTGCACCATGACGCGGTAGAGCTTACCGTAGGCATTGAAGTTGCTGGCATAGAGTCCGCCGAAATAGCCCTGTAGCACGAGCAGCACATCGCGGGGCGTGGTGCCTGCCTTGGTACACTTGGCGGCATCGACCTCAAGCATATACTGCGGGTAGGACGAGTTGTAGGAAGTCATGGCGTACTGTATCTCGGGACGCTGGTTGAGGGCGCCGAGGAACTGCATAGTGATGCCAAAGAACTTATCGACGGAGCCACCGGTCTTGTCTTGCATCGAGAAGCTAAGACCGTTGGAGGCACCGTAGCCGGGAATCATCGGGGGTTGGAATGCCATAATCTGGGCATCCTTGAGCGAGGCTGTCTGTGCAAAGAGTTTCTTTATTACCTCGGCGGAGGACTGACTCTTGTCCTTGCGCTGCTCAAAGTCTTTCAGTTTGATGATGAAAGTGGCCTGGTTGGAGCCCTGGCCTGCCATGAAGTTGAAGCCGATAACCTGAATGGAGGTCTGCACGGCGGGATTGGTCTCAAGCATCTTCTGCACTGTGTTGGCAATGCCCATGGTCTTGTCCTTGCCGGTGCCAGGCGCCATGGATATGGTGCAGAACACGGTGCCGGTGTCCTCATCAGGAACGAGACCGGTGCGGGTGGTCTGCAGGAGCACAACCATCACTACGATGGATGCTGCCACCACAGCGACGGTGATGACCTTAGCCTTGATGAAGAACTCCACGAGTGTGCGATACTTGGAGAGCATCTTGTCGTAAGCCGTATTGAACGCGGCATGAAATCTGTCAACAACGCTCATCTTCTTGTTGGGGTCGTGGGGCTTGAGGAATATGGCACAGAGAGCCGGCGACAAAGTGAGAGCGTTGACGGCAGAGATGATTATGGACACAGCCATCGTAACACCGAACTCACGATAGAAAGAGCCCGACGTGCCACCCACGAAGCTCACCGGCACGAACACAGCCGCCATCACGAGGGTGATGGAGATGATAGCACCGGATATCTCGCTCATTGCGTCGGTGGCAGCGAGGAGGGGCGACTTGTAGCCCTGATCTAGCTTGGCATGCACTGCCTCCACCACCACGATGGCGTCGTCAACCACGATGGCAATGGCCAGAACCAATGCCGACAGTGTAAGCAGGTTGATACTGAAGCCAAACAGATTGAGGAAGAAGAATGTACCTACCAGCGACACAGGCACCGCAACCATCGGGATAATAGTGGAGCGCAGGTCTTGCAGGAAGATATACACCACCAAAATCACCAGCAGGAAGGCGATGAGCAGAGTCTCAACCACCTCGCTGATGGAGGCATAGAGGAACTCCGTCACGTCCTGACCATATACAATCTGCATGCCCGGGGGGAATGACTGCTGGAGCGACTCAATCTCTTTCTTTACGTTCTTTACTATCTCGTTTGCGTTAGAACCTGCCATCTGGGTGACCATCATCGTCACGGCAGGCTTGCCGTTGCAGAGGTTGTTGACAGTGTAGGACTGGGCGCCCAGCTCGACCTGAGCCACATCCTTTACGCAGAGGTTAGTGCCGTCGGGATTGGAATATATCACAAGGTTCTCAAACTCCTTCACGGTCTTGAGGCGACCAGTGTAGCGCAGGATATACTCAAACTGCGTGTCGCTGCTCTCGCCGAGCTTGCCGGGGGCTGCCTCGATATTCTGGGTGGCGAGCACGTTGGTGATATCGGCAGGCACAAGGCTGTGTTCCTTCATCTTCACGGGGTCGAGCCAGATACGCATCGTGTAAGTCTTGGCGCCGAATCCCTCTACCGAGCCCACACCGCTGATACGCTGCAGCACCGGCGCGATGTTGATGAGGTTATAGTTGGTGAGGAATTTCTCGTCATACTGCCCCTTGTCGGATGTGAGGGCGTAAATGAGCACCTGGGAGGTCTGGCGCTTACGGGTGGTGACACCCACCTGCACCACCTCGGCAGGCAACAGGTTGGTGGCCTGACTCACACGGTTCTGCACATTCACCGCAGCCATGTCGGAGTCGGTGCCTTGCTTGAAATAGATAGTGATTGATGCGGAGCCGTCGTTGGTGGCAGACGAGGTCATGTAGGTCATGTCCTCCACACCGTTGATGCTCTCCTCCAGGGGAGCCACCACGGAGTTGAGCACCGTCTCGGCATCGGCACCGGCATAGGTGGCCCACACCATGATAGTAGGCGGCGCGATATTGGGATACTGCTCCACAGGCATTCCCGTGAGGCCTATCACACCCAGCACCACAAACAAGATACTAATCACTGTGGACAGTACCGGTCGCTTTATAAAGTTGTCTAACTTCATCAGAATTAACTTTTAGAACTTTCGAACTTTCGGACTCTTAATGCTTACTCAAATCTGCGGCACCCATCTGGATGGACTGCTGCACTCGGGCGGCAGACTCCTCCTCGGTGATAGGCTTAATCTCCATACCGTCCTGCAGACGGGTAACGCCCTCCACCACAATGCGGTCGCCAGCCTTAAGACCGGCGGTAACGATATAGTTGGTGCCGTCGTTGACATCAGCCACCTGCACCACAGTATAGCTCACCTTGTTGTCCTTGCCCACGGTATACACAAACTTTTGGTCCTGCACCTCCACGGTGGCGCTCTGTGGGATGACTATCACATCCTTGGCCACATAGGGCACCAATATCTTGCCAGAGCCGCCCGTCTTAAGCAGGTGCTGAGGGTTGGGAAAATCGGCGCGTACAGCCACGGAGCCTGTCTTCTGGTCAATCACGCCACTAATGGTGCTCACCTTGCCTGGACGGTCATAGACCGAGCCATCGGCCAGCTGCAGTTGCACGGCAGGCATCGATGCCAATATGGTCTTGCTGTCGCCGGAGGTGCGAGTCATGTCAAGCATCTGCTGCTCGGTCATCGAGAAATATACATACATCTCGTCGATGTTGGATACCGTGGTTAGCGGCTCCACACTCGACCCACTCACCAGTGCGCCGACACGGAAGGGGATGGACCCCACCACGCCGTTGGCAGGACTCTTCACATAGCAGTACGACAGATTTTGGCGGGCAGCTGTCAGGGCAGCCTGCGCCGACACTACGCCAGCCTTGGCAGTGGCTACAGCGGCCTCAGCCTGCTTCATAGCATTGACAGCCGTCTGAAACTCGTAGTCGCCAATGATATTCTTCTGCTTCAGCTGCTGCTTGTTTTCATAGGTAAGCGTAGCAGTGGCGAGAGCAGCGTTAGCCTGATTGAGCGACGCGTTGGCCTGGTTGACAGAAGCGCTGGCCTGGTTGACAGCCTCGCGGTAGGTGACATCGTCAATCACAAACAGCGTCTGCCCTACCCTAACGTTGGCACCCTCGTCAACACAAACCCTCACGATGTTGCCCGACACACGGGGACGTATCTCCACATCCTGTTTGCCTTTGATGGTGGCGGGATAAGTATAGTTCAACTCCGGCGAGTCGGTAGTCACCGTCCTCACTGCAAACTCGTTCGACTGAGGCTGCTGGCCACCCTGCTTACCGCAGCTGACCAACATCATTGCGCTGACAAGCAACATCACAACCGAACCGGCACTAATAAGCTTTTTCATTTTGATTGTAAGTTATTTTTTTATGTTATTATTTCATTTGCGCCGCGAAATTACCAAAAATTTTCCAAATGGCATGTTCTATTCCCCTTACTTTATGCCCAAATACACCTTATATATAAAAAATTAAGTAACATTAACATCTACCACTGCCTTTTTGCTTACAAAAAACACGCGCCCCAAACTATCTGACAGTTCAGGGCGCGTGAATCTTATTTGCTTGATGTATTACTTCTTACATCTTACATCTCACATCATACATATCAAATCTTATCTCCGTACATCAGATCGCCAGCATCGCCCAAGCCGGGCACAATGTAGCGACGTTCGTTGAGATCAGGGTCGATGGCTGCACAGTAGAGCTCCACCTCATCAGAGGGGAACAACCGCTGCAGGTAGTCGATGCCTTCCTGCGCCGCTATGACGCTAGCCATGATGAGGCGGCCGGGCTTGCCCTTGGTAAGGAATGCCTTGTAAGCCAGCGACATACTCTCGCCGGTGGCAAGCATGGGGTCAACGAGGATGAAGGTGCATCCGTCGAGAGCTGGCGCTGCTATATACTCGATATGCACGTCGATATTATGACACTCGCGGTCGGTGTAGTAGCGATAGGCTGACAGAAAGGCGTTGCCGGCCTTGTCAAAGATATCAAGGAAGCCTTGATGGAAGGGCAGCCCAGCGCGAAACACGGTGCCGATAACGATGTTGTCGATGGGTATGGACGCGGTAGCCGTGGCCAGAGGCGTCTGCACCTCTATCGTCTCGTAGCGCAGAGTCTTGCTTATCTCGTAAGCCATCACATGACCTATGCGCTGCACATTGCGACGAAAGCGCATGCGGTCGGTCTGCACCTGCACATCGCGCAGCTCAGAGATATATTGGTTGAGCACCGTGTTGTGGGCTCCAAGGTCATAGACTTTCATAGTTACTCATCTTTCGGGAATATAGCGTTGAGTATCACACCCACGATGGCTGCTATGGCAATACCGGAAAGGCGGACGGGGCCAAAGTCGATGCCGCCGTCGAGGCCGTAGGTGATACCGGTGGCAAGCACCAGGATAAGAGCTACCACTACGAGGTTGTGAGACTTGCTGAGGTCTACCTTTGCCTCAATCATGTTGCGCACACCCACAGCTACTATCATACCGTAAAGAAGGAGTGAGATACCACCGATTGTGGCGGCAGGCATCAGCTGGATAAGCATCGCAAACTTGGGGCAGAAAGCCAGCACGATTGCAAATATGGCGGCAATGCGTATCACTCTGGGGTCAAACACACGGGTAATGTTGAGTACGCCAGTATTCTCGCCGTAAGTGGTGTTGGCAGGAGCACCGAAGAGGGCTGCCACGAAAGTAGCCACACCGTCGCCGGTGAGGGTGCGATGCAATCCTGGGTCAGCCAGATAGTCCTTGTTAACGGTGGAGGAGATGGCGCTGATGTCGCCGATATGCTCCATCACGGTGGCTATGGCTAGCGGCATGATGGCCACTATACTCGATATTAGCAGACCATAATCGGGATTATCGAACACTGCCAGCACTGTGGTTTCGCGGGAGATAGGCAGACCTATCCAGGCTGCGTCGTTGAGAGCGCTGAAGTCAACATCACCCATGCAGGCTGCTGCCACATAGGAAACTATCACACCCAGCAGGATGGGAATGATACTGAGTAGGCCACGACCCCAAATGGTAGCCACTACTACCACTGTCACAGCCAAGAGAGCAATAGTCCAGTCTGTGGTGCAACTCTTAAGGGCGGTGCCTGACAGACACAGACCTATGGCAATAACAATGGGGCCTATCACCACGGGTGGGAAGTAGCGGAGCACCTTCTTCAGTCCAAAGACCTTGATGAGCGCTGCCACGAGGAAGTATATCAACGCTGCTGCGCAGATGCCTATGCTGGCATAGTCGAGGGAGAGGGCCTGCGAGAGACCTTTGTCCATACCCATCTGGGTTACGGTGGCGTAACCGGCAAGGAATGCGAAGGAAGAACCGAGGAATGCAGGCACCTTCCACTTTGCGATAAAATGGAAAATAAGCGTTCCAATACCGGCGAAAAGCAAGGTAGTCGAAACGCTTAGTCCTGTAATCAGGGGGACGAGAACAGTTGCGCCAAACATGGCAAACATGTGCTGCAAGCCAAGCAGAGCCATGCGAGGTGTGCCCAGCGTACGGGCATCGTAGATAGCATTGTTGTTAGTAGCCATAGAAATAAAGTTTAAGGATTATTGTAAATGTTTAATATTTAGAATTTCTTTCCGAATATGATGCTAAGGAACGTCAGTCCCAGTATCTTGACATCAAACCAGAGCGAGCGATGCTTGAGGTAGTAGAGGTCCAGCTCCAGTCGTCGCAGCATCTTCTCCATGGTGTCAGTGTAGCCGTTATATAGAGTGGCATAGGAGGTGACACCGGGACGTATCTGATAGAGGAATGCGTAGCGCGGGTCTTCCTTCATTATCTGGCTGATATAGTAGCTGCGCTCCGGGCGGTAGCCCACAAACGCTATGTCGCCTATGAACACATTCCACAACTGGGGCAACTCATCCAAATGATGCGCCCTGAGAAACTTACCCACCTTTGTAAGGCGCGGGTCGTTGTCGCCGTTGGCATGGCTCAGCGCAGGGCCCAGTGTCTCGGCATCCAGTCGCATGGAGCGGAACTTATATATATAAAATGGATGTCCGAACCTGCCCACCCTCTCCTGCTTGAAGATGGCGGGGCCACCGTCGTCAATCTTTATCAGTATGTAGCTCAGCAACATCAGCGGTGAGAACACGATGAGGCAGATGAAAGATATCACCAAATCCATGCCGCGCTTCACATGCCGCTCAAAGCCGTTCATGCCGTCGGGAATAAAGGCGATATTGTCCTCCAGCACCTTGTCGGGTGGCAGATTCATGTCGCCGTAGGTCTGCGCCTTGCGCTTTAGTGTCTCATGCGGCAGGTTGGCATACCAAGAGTCCTCGCCGTAGGCTTTCTCCCACTCTCTGTAGAATCCTTTCCTTTGGTGCTCGTGGATGAAATAGTTGAGCACCAGGTGGATAGTAATCCACAGCGCCACATCAAGCAACAGCATGATGGTGGGATTCCAGTGAGAGAGCACCCCATAGGTGTTCATCACCACAAATATACCTATCAGCCCCGCTATTGTCACGCCTATCATACGTCGCGGCATACCGGTACGCAACAGCTTGTGGTTAAACTGGTTGCGGTCGGGACGGTCCAGTGTACGGTTGTCCCTCACACGGCTACTGATTACACGGATGATATCGAGCATCGGCACAAAGAGCGCACCGAGACATATCATCAGCATACCCTCGGGCATACGCTCGCTGTGGCTCAGACCGATGGTGTGGTAGCTGACTATGTAGCCTAGCACATAGGCCCCCGAGTTGCCCATCAGCGTATTGCCCCAGTTGCTCGAGAAGAAAGACCTGAAACACATGGGGATGGCCACACCCAACGTGGCTGCGGCTACAAAGCTGATAAGGGTGGAGTCGTACCATATACTGAACAAGAGGAAGGTAAACACAATGATAGTGCCTACCCCACTGCTCAGGCCATCAATACCGTCGAGCAGGCTGAACGCTTCAGTGATATAGCATACCAGCAGCACAGACAGCGGTATGCCTATGTAGGGCGACAACTCCTCTATGCCAAAGAGGCCATGCAGATTGTCTATCCACAGTCCCGTGGCAGGAAACATCATGGCTGCAAGGAGCAAGGTACCCACCTTCACCAATCCGCCGGTGCCGTGAAGATCGTCCTTCAAGCCAGTGATAAACAGTATAGAGCACCCCACGATGAGCTGCATGATACGCATCGATGCAGGCTCCACCCTGACACGCAACTCCGCTATCTGAAACAGATACGGCAGAGAGATGCTCGTACACAGGGCTATCAGTATAATGGGAAAGAAAGCTATTCCACCTATCATCACACCATTATTCAAGTTGTCGGCACTGTCAGGCAAGAAATTCTTCTTCTTCGAGGCCGTCAGCCGAAGATTGGGAATGATAAGCAGTCCCAATACAAACGAGATAAAGAATGGTGTTATCTTAAGCAGAATAGAAAAATCCATATATTGCAGTTTACGGTTTACCGTTTACAGTTTACTTATTAATTGTCAACGCTCTGCGTGTACGAGTCGCAGCTTGCCCTGCATCGTGGCCCAGATCTTGGGCAGCAATCGGCGCAGCACGATGAGCCCCGACTGTGAATAGCCGTTTTCTTGCAAGGCACGCTTGATGCCAAGATTGCCGCGTATGATATTGCGCAGACTGCCGGTGCTCTCACCACCCATGCGCATGTTTACGAAGTAACGGTGAATATAGCGATTGCTCAGTCCCGCCACCTCGATGAAGCGCAGCATCAAGTCGAAGTCCGCCGACACAGGGAAACTCGTGTTGAATACACCGAGGCGCTCATAGCACTCGCGGCGGGCATAGAATGTGGGGTGAGCCGGATGCCATCCGCGCAAGAAAGCGCCCTTCTTATACTGCGAGCCTTTCCAAACACGCACCACATGCGTTATGTCGTCTGCCTTCACAAACTTCAGGTCGCCATACACACAGTCCACAGGCTGGTCTTCCATTGCGCGGTTCACCTCCTCAAGCACATGTTCGTCATAGTAGAAGTCATCAGAGTTCAGAAAGCCTATAACGTCGCCGGTAGCCATGCGGATACCCTTGTTCATCGCGTCATACACTCCACTGTCCTTCTCGCTTATCCAGCGCATGCAACCGCCAAACTGCGGCTCATACTCCTTGATGATGTCGAGCGAGTTGTCAGAGCTGGCTCCGTCAACCACAATATACTCAATATCCTTATGAGTCTGCGCCAGCACACTGCGAAAAGTATCCTCCACTGTGCCTCCGCTATTATATGTAGTCGTTATAATCGAAATCTTCATAACTCAATGTTCAATGTTCAATGCTCAATGCTCAATGCTCAATGTTCAATG
>JAGCTG010000033.1 GCA_017963785.1 Bacteroidaceae bacterium
ATGTAAAGCTGTGTGGGGCCGTCAGCCACTTGCTGTACCACATGGCCACGCCATATTTTTTCGAATAAGGACAGACTCATTACTTAAACTTATTTATACAGTCAATATATGCTTCTACGGAGGCGGTGACGATGTCGGTGTTGGCGCCGAAGCCATAATATACATGGCCGGCATACTCCACCTGCATGTGGACCTTACCCATGTCGTCGGAGCCCTTGGAGATAGCCTGTATGGTAAATTCGCGGAGCGTCATCTCTCGCTTGATGATAGTCTTGAGAGCCTTGATGGCAGCATCCACGGGACCGTTGCCAGAGGCGGCAGCCTCGAAGTGCTCGTTGGCGATGCACAGGCCAATGCTGGCTACGGAGCGGACGCCCATACCGGTGGTTACCTGCAGGTAGTCGAGCTTCACATTGTGAGTCTGTGCTCTGTCGCCACCGGCCAGCACGAGGATATCGTCGTCGGTGACATCCTTCTTGCGGTCGGCCAGACGCAGGAATTGCTCGTACACCTTGTCGAGTTTCTCGCCGTCGAGCTCTATGCCGTTCACGCTGAGCCTGTGCTTGAGGGCTGCCCTGCCGCTGCGAGCGGTCAGGACGATGGCGTTGTCGTCGATACCCACCACCTTGGGGTCCATTATCTCATAGGTGGAGGCGTTTTTCAGCACGCCGTCCTGGTGTATGCCGCTGGAGTGAGCAAAAGCGTTGCGTCCCACGACAGCCTTGTTGGGCTGGACGGGCATATTCATCAGGCTGCTGACCATGCGTGAGGTTGGGTATATCTTGGTGGTGTTGATATTTGTCTCTATGCCCAGGTCGGGGTGAGTCTTGAATATCATGGCTATCTCTTCCAGCGATGTGTTGCCGGCTCTCTCGCCAATGCCGTTGATGGTCACCTCCACCTGTCGTGCGCCTCCCAGCACACCGGCCACGGTGTTGGCAGTGGCCATGCCGAGGTCATTGTGGCAGTGGGTGGAGAGTATGCTCTTGCCAGCGGCGAAGGCATCTACGTGCTCATAGAGGTATTTTATCTTTTCATTGTATTCGTTGGGCAGACGGAATCCTGTTGTGTCGGGAATGTTGCACACTGTGGCGCCGGCCTTGGTCACTGCCTCTATCACGCGGGCCAGATACTCGTTGTCGGTGCGTCCGGCATCCTCGGCGTAGAACTCGACGTCCTCCACATAGCGTTTGGCGTATTTGACGGCAGCCACTGCACGCTCGATAATCTCTTCGGGGGTAGCGTTGAATTTATACTTGATGTGGCTCTCGCTGGTGCCGATGCCGGTGTGGATGCGTTTGCGCTTGGCATACTGCAGTGCCTCGGCAGCCACGTCGATGTCTTTCTCCACGGCGCGTGTCAGGGCACAGATGGTGGGCCATGTCACGGCCTTGCTGATTTCAATCACGCTGTTGAAATCGCCAGGGCTGGAGATAGGAAACCCTGCCTCTATCACGTCCACGCCAAGAGCCTCCAGTTGCTTAGCCACTTGGATTTTCTCCACAGTGTTGAGCTGACAGCCGGGCACCTGTTCGCCGTCTCTCAGCGTAGTGTCAAAGATATAAAGTCTTTCGCTCATAGAATCAATTAAATTAGGTTTGTGCATACGCGTAAGCGCAATTTAGCGAGCAAAATTACTCATTTTGCGTGTATTTTGCAATGAAAGAGCGATTTATTTTTGTTTTGGTCGTGATTTTTGCCCCAAAGCGAGCACATAATAAGAAAAGCAGAGAAGAAATTGTTTATTTTTATATAAATACTTCGCGGTTTAACAGACATGTATTTTTTTCTTGTAACTTTGCGGTAGAAATTATAATAAGTAGTGATAGCAGGTATATCGTACTCATAACAACAACTTTGACATTGAAACAACTATGATTTCGTTCATCATCCTAAACTACAACACTCCTGATTTCACTGCTACCTGTGTGGACAGCATAGAACAACACTACGGTTGTATTGAACACGAGATAATCGTTGTTGACAACAACAGCAGTGCTGCAAACTTCAAGCAACTGACAAGTCTGGTGGGAGACCGCACTATTATTGTGCGAAGCCATGTCAACGCCGGTTTTGGTCTGGGTAATATGATGGGTGCGCAGCAGGCGGCAGGCGAGTATCTTTGTTTTTTGAACAGCGACGTTGTTTTAGTCGAAGATTGTGTCACGCCGCTAATCGCCTACTTGAAGGAACACAGCGAGGTGGGTGTCATCACTGCACAGCAGTGGCGCACCAATGGTCAGGAAGCTTTCTCTTTCCGCCATAAGATGGGCATTAGGCGCGACCTGTTGGGCGATGACATTTTCGAGTGGCTCTGCCCCAAGAAGTACCCTAAACGCAGTAATCTGTCACGCACCCAACCCTTTGTCGTGTCTGAGATTAACGGCAGTTTTATGCTTTTCCCCACCGATGTGTTCTGGCAGATAGGCGGCTTTGACACCAACATCTTTTTATACCATGAAGAGTACGATATTGGGCGTCGCATCGAATTGTACGGTTTATCGTAATGTTGTATTTCCCACGGTGAAATTTTTGCACGCACACGGAGCCATCACCGTGACATCGCCGCGCCTTTTCCGTAAGGAACGGTATATCTCAAAAATCTACTGTTACAGCAAGTGGCACAATCCGTTTATGTCGGTGTTGTTTAGGGCTAAGAACATCATGCTGAGACTGTTTTCGCCCAAGAATTGGTTTTTGATACCAGTTTTTCTGCGTGGCAACGTGATGGCACTTTCCATACGCCCGTCGGGACGAAAGCGAGCAAGCACATAATAGAGTTCTGTTTCTCAGTGGCAAAATAGATTCAATTATTATTCTGTCTTATTTTCAGCGGCTTTGAACTCTCGATATATGTTGAGCAGCTCCTTGTATTTCTCTGCATCGAAGAACCATATTCGTGAATCATCGGGGTTGGTCTCCAGGTGTGTGGGCTTCGCCATGAGATGCTTGAAGTTGCTCTGCATATTCACCTGGTGGCGCTCTTCTCCCTTTATCACCTTAAAGTTGAGGTATTCGTCCACCATCACTAGCTGATCGCCTTGAGGTGTATCATCCTCCTCGTCGTCGTCCATGAGGCTGGGTGCCATCCATCCCATGAGCGGTCGCTCCATACTCCAGTCGTCGGTCTCCAAGATGAGGTATTTTTGTCCTTCGTAGGTAATCAAGGGCAGGGCATAGCGGAAGAGCTGGGTTTGCTGTGCGAGAAGAAATTCCATTGCAGTCTCCAGCATAATGTTGGCCTCAGCCATATTATCTATCTGCTTGTCCTGTGGCGCCATTTCGTTGTCGTAGAATGCCTCCAGAACTTTAGGACATCCACGCATGGGAGAGGAGGTCATTGCCATATATGCAAACATCAGTTTAGAGCCGTTGGTGATGGGGTCACGCCTTCCCAGCTCGACGTTGAATGCATCGACGGCCATCTCGAGGTAATCCATGGCCTCCTCGGTGTTGTTTTTCTGCATGTGAATCATGCCGAGTGTCCAGCAGCTGAGTCCTTGGAGGGTGTCTTTAGGTGACGGGAATTCCTTGGCGAGTTTCACTGCGCGCTCTGCATACATTTGTGCTCGGTCGAGGTCTTTCTTGTCGCCGAGGGCGTCGTTGAAGAAGGCGATTGCAGCCTCATACTGTAGTTTTCCGTTGTTGGGGTTTTTGTCAGCGAGCTTGGCCGCTTTCTCGGCATTCTTGAGAGCCGTCTCTACTGAAGTTTGTGCGTTCACTGTCAAAGCGGCGCACGTCATCACGATAATTGTAAAAAGAAAATTTTTCATAATAGAGTGTTGTTTATTCGATGCAAAAGTAATAAAAAACTCTGGTTTTTGGTGTGCAAATTGGGTTTTTCTTTGTTATTTTATAAATAATGTGTATCTTTGCCGAATAGATTTGGAATAAATAAAACATATATACCATGAAGAAACTGTTTATTTTTATTTTTGTTGCTATTGCATCACTGGGTGTTGGTGCCCAGGGCACGATGCCTGCATTTACCACCGCCGGACAGGACACCTCCTGGTATTTTATCCAGTTTGTCAAGGGCAGCAATGTACTCTACGACCCGGGCACCAACGGTGCCAAGCTTATCACCGCCACCAAGTCGTCTGATGACAGCAAGAAATGGGCGCTCATAGGCACCAAAGACAATTTCCGCCTTGTCAGCAAGCTCGGCGGCAAGGTCATATATAGCGACAGCCGTTTCTGCTCCAGCAAGACAGCCGACGGTGCCACCTTCCGCCTTGTCAACGGCTCCGGCTGCTGGGAGATGCAGCGCACCAACTCGTCCAACTGCATGAATCAGTGGGCAGGCACTGCCACCGGCGCCCAGCTCGGCGAGTGGAGTGCCGGCGATGGCAACAACGGCCTTAACTTTGTAGTGGCAGAAGCGCAGCTGCCCAAGTTCTCTGCAGAAAACGAATATTGGTACTTCATCGAGTTTGTACAAAACAACAATACCATCCTCGACCAGGGCGCTGGCACCAACACCGTTCTCACCAAGGCAGACCCTGTCGATGGTCAGCTGTGGAAGCTCGTGGGAACCAAAGACAACTTCCAGCTCGTCAGCCGTCTCGGCAACTACGCCACCATCAGCGGCAGCGGCAACTCAGCCCGTCTCGCCACCGGTGCCACCCCCTACTCTGCCGGCTTCTCGCTGGTAGAGACCACCAACGCCACCTTCTCCCCAGCATGGGAGATAATGGCCAACGACATCAGCGGCAACAACCGCTTCAACCAGTGGCAGGGCGCTGAGGTGGGCCACGCCATCGGCCTATGGAGTGCCGGCGACATCAACGACCCCCTCCTCTTCGTCAGCCCCGACAATATGGTCTATGACGACTATAAGGTCAGCGGCGCCACCGCCTTCACCCCCGAGCACACCCTCACCCTGTGGTACACGCAGCCTGCCACCCTCACCGGCGTATCCAATAAATGGATGGAATACTCGTTGCCCATCGGCAACGGACAGCTGGGCGCCAGTCTCTTCGGCGGCGTGGCAACCGACGAGCTGCAGTTTAATGAAAAGACCCTCTGGACCGGCACACCCAACGATTTGGGCAGCTACGGACAGTATAAGAACTTCGGCAGCCTCTATGTCAAGAATCTCTCCGCCGACTTCAACTACTCCACCGCAGGCAGCGCCACCAACTATGTGCGCTGGCTCGACATCGAAGACGGAGTGGCCGGCGTTGATTTCAAGAGCGCCGCCAGCGCCACCGTCTATCAGCGCCGCTACCTCTCCTCTATGGACTCTAAGGTAGTCGCTGCCCACTACACCGCCGACGGCGACGCCACCCTCGACCTCCTCGTCTATGCCAAGCCCGGCGACGGCATCAGCGCCTCCACCCCGGCCTACTCCGGCGACTGCGGCTCCTTCGGGGGCAAGCTTGCCACCGTCACCTACAACGCCACCTTCAAGGTTATCGGCGGTGAGGGAGCCACCATCGAGGCCACCTCAGAGGGAGTGCGCGTCAGTGGCACCAAGGAGGTCACCATCCTCCTCTCAGCCCTCACCGACTACGACGACACCAATGCCTCGTGCAAGGGAGCCTATGCCGACGTGGCAGCAGAGTCGCAGAGCCGCCTCGCTGCGGCAGCCGACAAAGGCTGGGCAGCCCTGCTCAGCGACCATCAGACAGCCTTCCGCAGCTATATGGGGCGCGTCTCGCTGCAGCTGGGTGCAGCAGCCAGCAGTCTGCCCACCAACGAGCTCATCGACCGCTACAACTCCGCCGCCAACTCCACAGGCCGCGAGCCCGAGACACTGTTCCTCGAGCAGCTCTACTTCGCCTACGGACGCTACCTTGAGATAAGCAGCTCGCTCGGTATCAATGTGCCTAACAACCTTCAGGGCATCTGGAACAATCTCAGCCAGGCACCCTGGTACAGCGACATCCACTCGAACATCAATGTGCAGATGAACTACTGGCCCGCCGAGCCCACCAACCTCAGCGAGACACACCTGCCCTTCCTCAACTATATCATCAATATGGCCGGGCGCACCAACTGGCACCGCGCCGCCACCACCTACGGCCGTGTCACGAACGGATGGACATGCTTCACCGAGAACAACATCTTCGGCGGCATGAGCACGTGGGGCAACAACTACTTCGTTGCCAACGTGTGGTACTGCTCCCACCTCTGGCAGCACTATCTCTACACCCTCGACCGCGACTTCCTCGTCCGCGCCTTCCCCGCCATGTATAGCGCAGCCCAGTTCTGGATGGAGCGCATGATCAACGACCGTGGCTACAGCTCGCTCGGCATCGACCCCGACGGCACCTATGTGGCCCCCAATGAGTACTCGCCTGAGCAGGACGCCCACAACTCAGAGGACGGCACCGCCCATGCCCAGCAGCTCATCTACAGCCACTTCAAGGCAGTGCGCGAGGCCATTGATATCCTCGGCGGAGAGAGCGGAGTAACCGAGCAGGAGATAGCCAGGCTCGACACATATCTGGACAAGACCGACCAAGGCCTCCACACCGAGGCCTACACCGCCAACACAGCCAAAAACGCGCAGTGGACCAATCCGCGCAACGGCGTCAAGAAAGGCGACACCATACTGCGCGAGTGGAAATACTCAGCCTACGATGTCAGCAGCGACCCCGGGCATCGCCACCTCTCCCATCTCATGGCGCTCTATCCCCTCAACACCATCACCAGCGGCAGCCCGTACTTCGAGCCCGCCGTCAACTCGCTCAAGCTGCGCGGCGACGCAGCCACCGGTTGGTCGATGGGATGGAAGGTCAACCTCTGGGCACGAGCCCTCGACGGCGACCACGCACACATCATCCTTAAGAACGCACTCAAGCACTCGACCGCCTACACCACCAATCAGTATGCCGGTGGCATCTACTACAACCTCTACGACAGCCACGCCCCGTTCCAGATAGACGGCAACTTCGGCGTCTGCGCCGGCATCGCCGAGATGCTCATGCAGAGCCACACCGGCAGCATCACCGTGCTCCCCGCCCTCCCCGCCGTGTGGACCAGCGGTAAGGTGAGCGGCCTCAAGGCCGTCGGCGATTTTGAGGTAAGCATCGAGTGGAGCAACGGGCGTCCTGATATCGTCACCATCAAGTCCAACCAGGGCAGCCCCCTCTACCTCAGCTATCCCGAGGTCTATGACCGTCAGGTCACCGTCGATGGCGCCGAGCTCGACTGCCAGGCAGAGGACCAGAACACCCTCCTCATCCCCCTCGAGGCAGGACAGACAGCCACCATCGACTTCTCCAACCAGGCCACCAAGATCAGCAGTCAAGAGTCAAGGGCCAAAGGTCAGGAGGTTGACGTAAGGTGTTCAACGCTCAATGCCCAGAGTTCAATGTTCAACGTCACTGGTCCCGTTGCCCGGATAGTCGTGACCGACACCCTCGGCAACAAGCTCCTCCAGACGACCAAGTCCACCTTCCGTCTCGACACCGCCCTACCCCGTGTCCTCCTCCTCCGCATCACCACCCGCGACGGCCATGTCGTGACCAAGAAAATCAGGACATAAACAAAAAAAATGCGGAGCCTTCAAGCTCCGCATTATTAGTTTTCGTTATCGAGGGGTTGGGGGTAGGCCTTTCGTTTTTTTAGCGATTAAGCAGTCCGAACTCGTTGAACACCTTTACCAGCGCTTTCACTGCGCGGTCCACCTGTTCGCGAGTATGGGTGGACATGAGCGCCACCCTCACCAGGGTGTCCTGCGGGGCGCATGCCGGGGGGATGACAGGATTGATGAACACGCCCTCCTCAAAGGCACGCTTCGTCACCTCGAACGTCTTGACCGTGTCGCGCACGTAGAGCGGAATGATAGGACTCTCTGTGTTGCCAATCTCGAAGCCCTCGTCGCGGAAGCGCTGCAGGGCGTAGTTGGTCACCGACCACAGGCGGTCGAGTATCTGGGGCTCCTCCTGCAGTATCTGCAGGCTCCTGCGGGCGGCAGCGGTGGCAGCCGGGGTGTTTGACGCACTGAAGATATATGTGCGGCAGTTGTGGCGTATCCAGTTGATGATGCTCTTGTCGGCTGTGATGAATCCGCCCACCGATGCGAGGCTCTTGCTGAAGGTGCCCATTATCAGGTCCACCTCCTTGGTCAGGCCGAAGTGGTCGCACACGCCGCGGCCGTTGCGGCCAAACACACCGAGGCCGTGAGCCTCGTCCACCATCACGGTGGCGTCGTATTTCTTTTTGAGGCGTATGATTTCGGGCAGCTTTGCCAGATCGCCCTCCATGGAGAACACGCCGTCCACCACGATGAGCTTCACGGCGTCCGGCTCGCACTTCTGCAGTTGGGCCTCCAGGTCCTCCATATCGTTGTGGCGGTATTTGAGGTTGGTGCTCATCGAGAGGCGGCATCCGTCCACGATACTGGCGTGGTCGCGGTCGTCGCGGATGATATAGTCTTTGCGGCCTGTGAGGCAGGCTATCACGCCGCTGTTCACGGTGAAGCCCGTGGAGTACACCAGAGCCTCGTCCTTACCGATAAAATCAGCTATCTCTTTCTCGAGCTGCACGTGCAGGTCGAGCGTACCGTTGAGGAAGCGCGACCCAGCGCAGCCGGTGCCATACTTGTGCAGGGCAGCAGCGGCGGCATCCACCACTCGCTGGTCACCGGGCAGGCCCGTATAAGCGTTTGACCCAAACATCAGGACATTGCGACCCTCCATCTGTACCTCGGTGCCTTGTCGGCCCGTTATCTCACGGAAGTAAGGATAGATTCCCGCGGCCATATACTCCTGGGGGCGAGTCCATTGTTCCAGTCTTTCTTGTAGTAAACCCATTATATAGTATTTCTTTTATTTTTGACTTTGCTCCGCAAAAATAATACATTTAATTTAGAAAAACGCTAAATAGGACAAAAAAAATTCTTTTTAAGCCATTTTTACCCCCCATAACGATACATGGAGTTTGTTTTTTTTAGAGAATACAGAAGAGTGAAGGGTGATTTGCCCGAACGCGAACGGCTTTAATTTCCACGCGGTCGGCTTTAAATTCTACACCGTCGGCTTTAGTTAGTGACGAAGTCGGCTTTAGTTGGGACACGATTTGCATTAGTTGGGGTGAGCACCCCCTACCCCCTGTTTTTCTAGCGTCAGAAACGTTCTGACGTTCCATTCTTTCTTGTAGTAAAACCAATTATGAGAGGCGAGGTTTATTCTTTTTTGTGCGAGGTGAGGCCCAGTGTCTGGCCGATGGATGCCAGGGGCTGGCCAAGGGATGCCAGGGGTTGCCCCAGTGTCTGGCCGATGGTCTGGTATAGGGGCTGGGTGTGTGCGCCGGCATCGGACTCGCAGATGACTCGCAGTCCTCCGGGTACGATGCTGACTTCTATCTCGCGCTCTGCCTTCATGGGATCGCCGTCGCAGTGTATCACCCCTGCCCTCTCGCGCACGATGCGCAGACGGCTGGTCTGGAACATGCGGATATGCTTGGCGCCGTCCTCAAACTTACCGCTGAACAGTCGGTAGGCCATGGCGGGGGCCTCGGTCATGGGGAAGGGCTCGATGATGGTGACGTCCATCAGTCCGTCGGCCATGGAGGCGTAGGGGGCGATGTAGGCGTTGTTGCCATACTGGGAGGCGTTGGCCAGGGCGATGGTGAAAGCTTCAATGGATTGACCATTGACGATTGACGATTGACCATTATCGATTGTGATTTGGTAGGTCTCGGGCTTATACTTGGCGAGGGCGGTGATGGTGTTCTCGATATATGTGCGCAGTCCGCGCTTGCTGCTGGCGGAGAAGCGGTAGCTGACGTTGGCGTCGAAGCCCATGCCGCAGGTGCAGAAGAAGGGGTGCCCGTTGATGAGTCCGTAGTCGATGCTGACATTGTTGCCGTCGTTGATCATGCGGAGGGCCTTGCGATAGTCGAGGGGTATCTGCAGGTGGCGTGCGAGTCCGTTGCCGCTGCCGCAGGGCACGATGCCGAGCACGGTGTCGGTATGCACCAGTGAGCGTGCCACCTCGTTGATGGTGCCGTCACCGCCGATGGCCACGACGATGTCGATGCCGTTCTCGGCGGCCATGGTGGCGAGCACTGCTCCGTGGCCGGCATAGCGTGTGGGCCACACCTGGCAGTCGTAGCGGTCGTGGTCGATGATGTCGTCGATGGCCTTGATGATGGCTTTCTTTGACGAGCCGCCGCTGATGGGGTTGACGATGAAACGGATGGTCTGCATGTGCGGGTTAGCGGTTATTAGGGTGCAAAGGTAGTAAATTTTTATTGAACATTGAGCATTGAGCATTGAACATTTATTTTTCTAAACCACGGATAACACGGATTGACACGGATATTAAACGATAACAGCCTACCCCTAACCCCTCCCGAAAGGAAGGGAAAACGATAACTAAAACCACGAATCTAACTAATCTAACAAATATTAGGAAAATAGATTCAAAGTTTAAAGAAAACCGAGAAAACCAATGGCTGTGTAGCACAGCCAAGAAAAACCCCAAAAACAGTTGAGCACAGTTGAGATGCTCGCAGCCAAAGCATTCATCCGCACCATCAATCCCTACGGGATAAGACCTGGACGAAAGAAAAACCGAAATCACAGTTTACGGTTTACTGTTAGTCGCAGAGTCTGTTTACTATTTTTTTTGAAATTTAAGATTTGAAAATTGAAAATTGTGGGCTGTCTCACTTTTTTTTTGTAATTTCGCGACGTTTTATATAATAATATAAGGTCATACAGAGTTTAAGGAGTTCAAGGAGTTCAAGAAGTTTAAGGAGTTCAAGAAGTTTAAGGAGTTCAAGAGTTCAAGGCGACTTTGTGACTAAGGTAACGATAACAAAATAAAAATGGACGAAGAAGGTAACATAACTACGATATCCTTGATTGCCGACTACGAGGGCAATGTGGAGGAGATATTCAATATCGGACTGAAGAGCGACCTGGTGCCTATCCTGCCGCTAAGGAACATGGTGCTCTTTCCGGGCATCGTGCTGCCCGTGTCGATAGAGCGCAAGTTCTCGCTCGACGTGATCAAGCGTGCCGTGGACCGCAACGAATACATCGGCGTGGCCTACCAGGTGAACCCCGAAACTGACACCCCGCGCCGCAGCGACCTGCACGAGATTGGCACGATAGCCAAGGTGATGCGCATACTGGAGCTGCCCAACGGAGCGTACACGGCGCTGATACAGGGATTCTGCCGCTTCGGCATCAGTGAGCTGATAAAGAGGGGCGGCATCTACAAAGCCCACACCTACCCTATCTACGAGGAGAACTGCACAGAGCGCAACAAGGAGTTCAGCGTGCTGGTAAAAGCCGTGCGCGAGCAGACGGTGGAGCTGATGCGCATGAAGAATTTCTTCGGCGACGACAGCAACTTTGCCGTGAAGAACATCAGCAACCCCGTGTTTCTCATCAACTATGTGTGCTCCAACATTGGCATCCCCGTCAACGAGAAGATTGAACTGCTGTCCATCACCAATCCCGTGGAGAGGGGCACGCGCCTGCTGAAGCTGCTGAACCGCGAGATAGAGTTTGCTTCGCTGAAAGCGAACATTCAGAAGAAGACGCGCGAGGACCTCGACCAGCAGCAGCGCGAATACTTCCTGCGCCAGCAGATTAGCAACATACAGGAGGAGCTCGGCGAGAGCGAGATGAACGACGTGAAGGAGCTGCAGGAGAAGCTGAAGGCTCTGACGATGCCCGACACCACGCGCGAGGCGCTGCAGAAAGACATCGACAAGCTGGAGCACACCAACCCGCAGAACCCCGACTACCAGGTGCAGCTCAACTACCTGCAGACGGTGCTCTCGATGCCGTGGGGCAAATACAGCGAAGACAACATCGACATTCTCAAGGCCGAGTCAACGCTCAACCACGACCACTACGGCATAGAGAAGGTGAAGGAACGCATACTGGAGCACCTGGCAGTGATCAAGCAGAGAGGCGACTTCAAATCGCCGATACTGTGTCTGTACGGCCCTCCGGGCATCGGCAAGACTTCGCTGGGGCGCAGCATAGCCACCGCCATGGGCAGGAAGTATGTGCGCGTGTCGCTGGGCGGAGTGCACGACGAGGCTGAGATACGAGGCCACCGCCGCACATATATCGGCGCCATGCCCGGACGCATAGTGAAGAGCCTCATCAAGTGTGGCACCGCCAACCCGGTGTTTGTGCTCGACGAGATAGACAAGGTGACGCAGCAGACCATCAACGGCGACCCCACCTCGGCGCTGCTGGAGGTGCTCGACCCTGAGCAGAACAATACCTTCCACGACAACTATGTGGATCTCGACTTTGACCTCTCGAAGGTGATGTTCATAGCCACTGCCAACAGCATAGGCACCATACCTGCTCCACTGCGCGACCGCATGGAGATGATAGAGATGAGCGGCTACATCACCGAAGAGAAGATAGAGATAGCCAAGCGCCACCTGGTGCCCAAAGCCAAGAAAGAGGCAGGACTGGAGAAGGAGAAGCAAATCAAATTCACCAAGGGCGCACTGGAGGAGATAGTGGAGCACTACACCCGCGAGAGCGGCGTGCGCGGCCTGGAGAAGAAAATCAGCGAGGTGCTGCGCAAGATAGACTACAACTACGCCCGCGACGGTGTGTTTGCCACCACCAGCATCAAGCCCGCCGACGTGAAGGCATTCCTCGGCAAGCCGCTGTTCTCACGCGACATATACCAGGGCAACAGCTACGCCGGAGTGGTGACAGGACTGGCCTGGACCAGTGTGGGCGGCGAGATACTGTTTATAGAGACGAGCGTGAGCAAGGGCAAGGGCAACAAGCTGACGCTGACCGGCAACCTGGGCGACGTGATGAAGGAGTCGGCAACGCTGGCGCTGGAGTACACCAAGGCCCACGCCGACAAACTCGGCATCGACTACCGCATCTTCGACAACTACAATATTCATATACATGTGCCCGAGGGCGCCACGCCGAAGGACGGCCCCTCGGCAGGCATCACGATAGCCACATCCATAGTGTCGGCACTCACACAGCGCAAGGTGCGCGACAAGGTGGCGATGACCGGCGAGATAACCCTGCGCGGCAAGGTGCTGCCCGTGGGCGGAATAAAAGAGAAGATTCTCGCCGCCAAGCGCGCCGGCATCAACACCATCATCATCTGCAAGGAGAACCGCAAGGACATCGAGGAGATTCCGCAGATGTATCTTGAGGGCGTGCACTTTGAGTATGTGGAGAATGTGAGCGATGTCCTCAAGATTGCACTGCTCAAGGACAAAGTCGATAATGCGGTGGAGTTTACCATAGAGGAGGAGAAGAAAGAATGACATTTAGCCTTCAGCACACAGACAGGGGCGGCACCAATGCGCGCGCCGGACTGATACAGACAGGGCACGGCCCCATACAGACACCCATCTTCATGCCAGTGGGCACGGTGGGGTCGGTGAAGGGAGTGCATGTAAGGGAACTGAAGGACGACATCAAGGCACAGATTATCCTGGGCAACACCTACCACCTCTATCTCCGCCCCGGCACCGAGATACTGCGCCAGGCAGGCGGACTGCATAAGTTTAACGGCTTCGACCGCCCGATGCTGACCGACAGCGGAGGGTTTCAGGTGTTCAGCCTGACGGGCATACGCAAACTGAAAGAGGAGGGCTGCGAGTTTCGCTCACACATCGACGGCAGCAAGCACTTCTTCTCGCCAGAGAAGGTGGTGGACATACAGCGGGCCATCGGTGCCGACATCATGATGGCATTCGACGAGTGTCCGCCCGGCACCGCCGACTATGCCTATGCCCGCAAGTCGCTCAAACTCACCCACAACTGGCTGCAGCGCTGCGAGCAACGGTTCAATGAGACGGAGCCCCTCTACGGCTACGAGCAGAGCCTCTTTCCGATAGTGCAGGGCTGTGTGTATAAAGACCTGCGACAGGAGAGCGCACGCTTCGTGAGCCAGTACGGCGCCGACGGATATGCCATTGGCGGACTGGCAGTGGGCGAGCCCGTGGAGCAGATGTATGAGATGATAGAGGTGGTGAACGACATACTGCCCCAAGACCGCCCGCGCTACCTGATGGGTGTGGGCACTCCGGTGAACATACTCGAGGCTATTGCCCGCGGCGTGGATATGTTTGACTGCGTGATGCCGACGCGCAACGGTCGCAACGCGATGCTGTTTACCAGCCGCGGAGTGATGAATATGCGCAACCAGAAATGGCAGGACTGCTTCGAGCCCATCGATGAAGAGGGCACCTCGTCGGTTGACACCACCTACAGCAGGGCATACCTGCACCACCTATTCAAAGCCAAAGAGCTGCTCGCCATGCAGATAGCGTCGATACACAACCTCGCCTTCTACCTCCACCTTGTGGGAGAGGCGCGCCGCCACATCGTCGACGGCGACTACGCCACATGGCACAAGCAGATGATAGTGCAGCTCAGCCAAAGACTATAAGACTCACGATTCATGGCCAAAATAAGGATGCCCAAGAAGATAGCGGAGCGCATAGAGCGCAAACGGGAGGACTGGCGCAACAGCCCGCCCATCAACCGCATCGACCGCTACCTGATAAAGAAATTTATCGGCACCTACTTCTTCTCCATCATCCTAATCATAGCCATAGTCATCGTCTTTGACTTCAACGAGAAAATCGACAAGCTGACCACGGCCAACAAAGAGTTTGGCATCTCATGGGGCAGGATATTCGTGGACTACTACCTCAACACTATCCCCTACTTCGCCAACCTGTTCAGTTCGCTGTTTGTGTTCATCTCCGTCATATTCTTCACCTCCAAGCTCGCTGACCGAAGCGAGATAATAGCCATGCGCTCCAACGGCATGAGCTTCAAGCGCATACTCAGGCCCTACATCATCTCGGCAGTGCTGATAGGCCTGCTCAATATGGTGCTGGGAGCATACGTAATCCCCCACTCAAACAAAATCCGCACCGACTTTGAAAATCAGTATATTAAGAAGCGCCACATCACGATTGTAGACAATGTGCAGCTGCAGGTGGACACAGGGGTGATAGCCTTCTTCTCGTCGTTTAATATCAAGACGAAGTCGGGCTCGGGCTTCAGCCTCGACAAGTTTCGCAACAAGAAACTCGTGAGCCACCTCACTGCCCTGAGAGTGCAATACGACACCATCGCTGACCGCCGCTATCAGTGGCATATCTACAACTACAGCATACGCGAGCTGCACGGCATGCACGAAAAGATAACTTCGGGCCTGGAGCTCGACACCATCATTGTGGTGGAGCCGCGCGACCTGCTCTACACCCGCAACCAGCAGGAGACGATGACCACACCCGAGATAAGCGAATATATCGACAAGCAGCGCATGCGCGGATCAGCCAACGTCAGCACCTTTGAGGTGGAGTATCACAAACGCTTCGCCTCTGCCTTTGCCGCACTGATACTAACCATCATCGGCGTGACACTGTCGTGTGAGAAACGCAAGGGAGGCATGGGACTCTCGCTCGGACTGGGACTGGCGCTCAGCTTCGGCTACATCCTGTTTCAGACCATCTCCGCATCATTTGCCACCAACGGCGGATGGCCACCCATGCTGGCTGTGTGGATACCAAATATCATCTTCTCTGTCGTGGCCTTTGTGCTCTATAGGCGTACGCCAAGATGAGGGGATTTCACGATTTCACGACTTGACGATTTCACGATTTGACAATTTCACGATTTGACAATTTCAACTTTTAATGACATTCGATAAACTTCACTTGGACGACCGTTTGCTCGATGCGCTCTACGAGATGCGCTTTGACGAGTGCACGCCCATCCAGCAACAAGCAATACCCCCACTCCTTGAAGGGCGCGACCTCGTAGGCATAGCCCAGACAGGCACCGGCAAGACCGCTGCCTATCTCCTGCCCATACTCCATCGCCTCTGCACAGGTCATTACCCCGAGGGCAGCGTCAACTGCGTCATCATGGTGCCCACACGCGAACTGGCCATGCAGATAGACCAGGCACTCGAGGCGTTCTCCTACTATGTGCCATTCTCCGGAGTAGCGGTATATGGCGGCAACGATGCCTACCGCTACGACCGCGAGCTGAAAGGCATGAAGATGGGCGCCGACATAATCGTAGCCACCCCCGGCCGGCTCATCTCCCATCTGCAGCTGGGCAACGTGGACCTCAGCCGCGTCAGCTTCTTTGTGCTTGACGAGGCAGACCGCATGCTCGACATGGGCTTCCACGACGACATAGTCAAGATAGCATCCTATCTGCCCGCACAGCGACAGACGCTGCTCTTCTCCGCCACCATGCCCGACGATATACAGCGCCTGGCCGACTCATTGCTCAGCAACCCCGTCAACATACGCATCGCCGTAAGCAAACCCGCCGAGGGCATCGACCACAAAGCATATATCTGCTACGAGCCGCAGAAGATGCGAATACTCGAAACACTGCTCAAGCCGCAGGAGATAAAGCGAGCCATCATGTTTGTGTCAAAAAAGACCAAGGTGAAAGACCTCGCCATCAAGATGCGCAAGATGGGACTCAAGCTCGCACAGATGCACTCTGACCTCACTCAGGAGGAGCGCAACCACGTGATGCAGGACTTCAAGGCGGGGCGCATCAACCTTATCGTCGCCACCGACCTCATCTCGCGAGGCATTGACATCGACGACATACAGCTCGTGATCAACTACGACGTGCCCCGCGATGCCGAAGACTACATACACCGCGTAGGCCGCACAGCGCGTGCCGGCAAAGAAGGCAGGGCGGTAACTCTCGTCAACGAAGACGACCAGTTCTACTTCGGCAAGATAGAGCGATTCCTCGGCCACGAGATTCCCAAGTTGCCACTGCCCGAAGGACTCACCGAGGTGCCGGACTATAATCCGCGCCGCCAGCCCGCAAAGAAATCCTCGAGAAGGGCGTCGGGAAAGCAGCAAAGACAGCAAGGGCAGCAGAAACCGCAGAGGAAATCACGCGGCGGCAATCGCAACAACAGAAGGCGCAGCCCTAAGAACAAGACATAGTCTATGGACATCAACAAGATTACAGAAAAGGTAAAGTACTATTTTAATCTGATGCCCGACAAGGACGACGAGCAGGTTATCATAGAGCAGATAAACAGCGGAGTATCATTTCGCGGCGCAACACTGTGGGTGCTTATCTTCGCCATATTCATGGCGTCGCTGGGCCTGAACGTAAACTCCACGGCTGTCATCATCGGCGCCATGCTTATCTCGCCACTCATGGGGCCAATCATCGGCATGGGACTGGCAGTGGGCATCAACGACCTTGACCTGCTGAAGCGTGCTGCAAAGAGTTTCGGCGTGGCTACTCTCATCAGTGTGCTCACGGCGATGGTATATTTCTTTCTCTCCCCCCTCGGCGAAGCACGGTCGGAACTGCTTGCCCGCACCTCGCCTACACTCTACGACGTGTTCATCGCCTTCTGTGGCGGCGCGGCAGGCATAATTGCCCTGTGCACTCGAGGTAAAGGCAATGTCATTCCAGGCGTGGCCATCGCCACCGCCCTCATGCCTCCACTGTGCACCGCTGGCTACGGACTAGCTACGGGCCATTTCCTCTACTTCCTCGGCGCTTTCTACCTGTTCTTCATCAACAGTGTGTTTATCGCCCTGGCCACATACTGCGGTGTTAGGTTGATGCATTTCCGCCAGCGTGAGTTTCGGTCATCGGAGATGGGTGTCAAGGCGAGCCGCATCGTTATGGCCATTGTGGTGCTGACAATGCTTCCCGCCGTCGTTATGACTGTGAGCATTGTGCGCCAAAGCATCTTTGACAATAACGTACTCAAGTTTATCAAGGCCGAACTGACGCAGCGTGGCACACAGGTCATCTCCAGTGATGTGGAGAAGGATAGCCTCAGACTGCGTGTCGTTGCTGTGGGACGTGAGATAACGGAATCAACGCGTCTTGCTGCAGAACGCCGCATGGAGCAATATGGCATGGAGGGATATAGCCTTCGTATCATTCAAGGCGTGCAGACAGACAGCATACTCGCTCTTAATAACCAACTGTCGCAGATAAGCACTACTCGCGAGGCAGATCACAGGAAACTGCTGGAATTGTCGGCACAAGCGACAAGGCTTACGAGGCTTACGACACAGCTGAATAGCTACACACGTCTTGACAACCTGTCTGCAGAGATACGGCCAGAGATGAGCACACTATTCCCACAGGTCAACACCCTGGCACTGGCACGTGCAGCGGAAGCCGTTGGCGACACAGTAAACCAACACCATTATGTGATAGCGCTTGTAGGTGTCGCTGCCAACAAGAGTCTGACTCCCATGGATAGACTAAAACTCCAACAATGGCTGCAGATCCGCATTGATGAAGATAGTCTCGTAGTAATAGAGAAATAGGAGCCTCATGGCTCCTATTTCTTTGCAATAATTTTTCCGACGTAGAGGAGGAGTACGATGTTCATCATCAGCGCATAGATGATGGCGGGGATGGCAATGGTGTCATTATTAAATATGAAAGGACTGGATGCGACGGCAATGGCCTGAGCCGCATTCTGCATTCCCACCTCTATCACCACCGTGCGACGCTGACGGTAGCCCAGCTTGAATAGTCGCGACAGCAATGCCGCACTACCCGTGGCACATATCAGCAGCAGAGTCACGCAGACTCCCAGCAATGCTATGTTGTTGGATATCGTGTCGCTGTGCTGGATAAAGAAAATGGTTGCCAGCAATATAAGCAACGGGAATGCCAGCTTGGACAGCACCTTCTCGATCTTTGCAGCCGCCACAGGCCACCAACGCTTCACGCCGATACCGATGAGGATGGGCAGAAACATCAGCACCAGATTTTGCACCAACAGATTGCCCACAGGCAGGTGGATGGAGTTCTGAGCGTCAAACATAGAGCATTGAGTGGCCCACTGAAGTATCAGCGGCACGGTAAACAGAGTGATAATACTACTCAATGCTGTAAGCATCACAGATAATGCCACGTCGCCCTTGGCAAGCATAGAGAATACATTGCTGCTGCTGCCGCCCGGACAACAGCCTATCAGCACCATGCCCACGAAAAACTCCGGCGGCAACTTAAACGCCATTGCCAGTGCAAAAGCCAGCAATGGCAACAGCACTATCTGCCCCACCAGAGCAATCATCACAGCCCGTGGCTGTTTAAGCACAAGACCAAAGTCGCTCACCCTCAGCGTCAGGCCGAGGTCAAACATCAGCAATGATAATATCGGCAAAACAATTAGTATGGCATTCATTTTCTTAAACTACTATCAACTTATTATATTTGAGTTTCTGAACATGGCAGCATATCCGCCAATCACCACATAGCATACCAGCGGTACAATAAAGCCCAGTGCCACACAGGTGGCATCGGCAATGCAGCCCATCAGCATTGGAGCGACCGCACCGCCCACGATGGTCATGATGAGATATGACGACGCCCTCTTGGTCTGTCCCTCCGCACCGCGCAGTGCCAGCGAGAAGATGGTGGGAAACATTATGCTCTCGCAGAGATACACCAGGAAGAAGGCACCCATCGACAGCCAGCCCCGGCAAACGATAATCACCAGAGTGCCGAGTGTGGCTCCCACAGCGTAAGCCAGCAGCAGTTTGTCGGCACGGATGTAGCCCATCAGCCAGCTGCCCACCAGTCTGCCGACAAAGAACAGTCCCATGCCGCCGAAGCTCAGCCACAGGCTTGCCTCGCCCTTGGAGATGCCCACGTTCTCGATGAAGTAAGCCACGAAGTTGCTGTTTACACCCGTCTGTGCTGCGACATAAAGAAATAGCGCTATTACTCCCATCACGAAGATGCGCGACTTTCGCAATTGATAGCTTTGCGGCTCAGCGACTGTGGCACTTTGTGACTCTTCCTCCTTCGGCTCCGGCAGTTTGCAGAACTTGAAGCCCAGAGCGGCCAGCAGCACAAACACACCCACTATCACATAGGGCGTAGCCACTGACGCGATGTCTGCCGTTTCTTGTCCATTGCCTGTAGTCTGTTGTCCGAAGAAGAACATGCCTCCGACTAGCGGTCCGCATATCCAGCCTAGGCCATTGAGCGACTGCGCCAGGTTGATGCGTTGCTCTGCCGATTTCTTTTCGCCGAGCACCGTCACATAGGGATTGGCAGATGTCTCAAGGCATGTCAGTCCGCAGCCTATCACAAACAGGAGCCCAACAAATGCCGGATAAATCATTGCAGGGTTGTCGGCCTTCGCGCCCCATACACAGATGGGAAGGAACAGCAGCGCCCCCACCCCATAGAGCACCAAGCCGGTCAGCACACCGCCTCGGTAGCCCCATCGGCGTATGATCTTGCCGGCAGGGATGGCCATCAGGAAATACGCGGCATACGTCGCCACCTGTACCCATGCAGCATTGGCGTGGTTAAGTCCCAGCAGGTTTTTGAGGTGCGGGTTCAGCACCTCCAGTATCGCGTGGGCAAAGCCCCACATGAAAAACAAGCTCGATATGAGTAGGAACGGCACCAGATATGACCGCCCGTCCTTAGTCGTTGTCAGTTTCATCGCTCTGCTCTCATCGGGTTGTTGAGAAAATCCTCATACGCCAGCTTAATGCCATCCTCCAACTCCGTGGTGTAAGTCCAACCGAGAGCTGTGGCCTTTGATACGTCGAGCAGCTTGCGCGGAGTACCATTGGGGCGCGTAGTGTCCCACTCAATGGCTCCCTCGTAGCCAACCACCTTTGCCACTAACTCAGTGAGCGCTTTGATGGTCAGCTCCTTGCCCGTGCCGGCATTCACCGTCTCGTTACCTTTATAGTTATTCATCAGAAACACACACAGGTTGGCGAGGTCGTCCACATAGAGAAACTCCCTGAGCGGCGAACCGTCACCCCAGCAAGTCACGCTCTTCAGCCCAGCCACCTTCGCTTCGTGGAAACGGCGTATCAGTGCCGGCAGCACATGGCTGTGCTCGGGGTGGTAGTTGTCATTGGGGCCATATAGG
>JAGCTG010000034.1 GCA_017963785.1 Bacteroidaceae bacterium
GTGAACATCTGGGGTCGCAACCTCACCGACAAGCACTATCACACCTTCTATTTCGAGAGCATGAGCCGTGCATACGCACAGAAAGGCAAGCCCCTGCAAGTGGGGGTGGATGTGAATCTGAGATTCTGACACCAAGTATTACTGCATAAAAAGCCGAATTTCTTTGAGATTCGGCTTTTTTTGTGTAATTTCGCAGCACTTATGTATGCGCAGGAGGACATAAAGCCCTACAGTACCGACGGAGCCAAAGGGCAACAGGTGGAGCAGATGTTTGACAACATCGCCCATTCCTATGACCGCCTCAACCATGTGCTGTCGCTCGGCATAGACCGCGGATGGCGGCGCAAGACCATCCAGGCCCTGCTGCCCTTCAACCCCAAGAGGGTGCTGGACATCGCCACCGGCACAGGCGACTTCGCACTACTGGCCGCCAAGATACTGCAGCCGGACTCCATCGTCGGCGCTGACATCTCGGAAGGGATGATGCAGATAGCACAACAAAAAGTGCAAGAGGCAGGACTCGCCGACATAATCTCCTTCCGCAAAGAGGACTGCATGGCCCTCAGTTTCGACGACAACAGCTTCGACGCCGTGATAGTGGCCTATGGCGTGAGAAACTACGCCGACCTCGACCGCGGCCTGCGCGAGATGCTGCGAGTGCTCAAACCCGGCGGCCACGCCGCCATACTAGAGCTGGCTGCGCCGCGCCGCTTCCCAATGAAGCAGATGTTCTGGCTATATAGCCACGCATGGATGCCGATGGTGGGCAAGCTCGTCTCAAAAGACAAACGCGCCTACTCCTACCTGCCCCAGACAATGGAGGCTGTTCCGCAGGGCAACAAGATGAAAGAAATAATGGAGCATGCTGGCTTTGCCGACGTGAGTTTCAAAGCTTTCACCTGCGGTCTGAGCACTATGTACTTGGGAGCAAAACGATAACGAAAACATGACAGAATACGCACTGATAGGCTATCCACTCGTTCACTCCTTCTCAAAGCAATACTTCACAGACAAGTTTGAGAAGGACGGCCTCGACGCCCGCTATCTCAACATGGAGATGGAGAGCGTTGCCAGACTTGTGGATACCATCAAGGCGCACCCCCAGCTGAAGGGCCTCAACGTGACCATCCCCCACAAGCAGGCCGTGATGCCACTGCTCACCTCCATCAGAGACGAAGCGCTCGCCATCGGAGCCGTCAACTGCATAAAGATAGGGCGCAATCCCCTTTCTCTCACAGGATACAACACCGATGTCATTGGCTTCGAGCGCAGCATCGCTCCGCTGCTCAAGCCTTGGCACAAGCAGGCGTTGGTGCTCGGCACAGGCGGTGCTAGCAAAGCTGTGGTGTATGGATTGAAGAAGCTAGGCATAGAGCCCACGCTGGTGAGCCGCACTCCTGCCCAGGGCATGCTCGGCTACGACGCGCTGAACAAAGACATCATGGCTGAGCACACCGTCATAGTCAACTGCACGCCGCTCGGCACATACCCCAACGTGGACACGTGCCCTGACATTCCTTATAAATATATAAGCAGCCGCCACCTGCTCTACGACCTGGTGTACAACCCCGCCCAGACGCTCTTTCTGCAAAAAGGCGAAGCGCGCGGCGCCACCGTGAAAAACGGTCTGGAAATGCTCCACCTGCAGGCCGAAGCAGGATGGCAAATCTGGAATTCCTAAACTATAAACTATCAACTCCCAACTATCAACTTTACTCCATGCCCCTTCCTTTCACCAACAAAAAGACCTCTCGCAGCAAGGGATGCCTACTGGCAGTAGCCGTAGCTATAGGCCTCATATTAACCATCGTAATAGGTCAGCAACTCTATGACAGTGTGTCGCCGGCCCTGCTCCTGCTGATAGTCGTGGCAGCGGGTTTCGTGATTATCTCCCTGCTCAACAAGCGCACTAAGAGTTTCTCGGCTGAGATAGACTCCCTCAAGGAGAAGAGAGCAGAACTCATCAAGATTGGCGACAAATACAACAAGGATGTCAAGCAGCTTGAGGCCGACTTCAAGAACGAGAAAAAGAGCTCTCAGATACGCAACGAATACAGCAACAAGTACGACCAGATATACAACCAATACCGCGCTGAGAGCCAGGCGTTCATAGACCAGTGGAACTCCACCCACTCCAACGAGCAGCGCCTCAAGAGCATGTGGCAGAAAGGCATCAAAGCATGCGCCATTGCCCTGCTAGCCGCTGGAGGGCTGACTATGGGAATGAAGATACGCGAGGCGGAGCCCGACCGCGTGGCCTCGCTGATGGAGAGTCGCATGTGGAACGCCGACAACATACCCATGCCCCACATGCAGGACGCCACCAAATATGTGAGCAATCCCGACACCATCCTCTCGCCCGCCATTGTGGACAGCATCGACCATATTATGTATCGCCTCGACACCGATCTCGGCATCGAGTCGGCAGTGGTTATAGTCGGTCATATCGAGGGCGACGATCCCATACCGATGGTGCGCGGCATATATGAGAAATATAAGGTAGGGCGCAACGACCGCGGCCTCGTCATCGTAGTCGGCTATCTCGACCATAGCTACTTCATCGCTCCAGGCCGCGCCCTGGAAGGCGACCTCACCGACCTGGAGACCAACCACCTGGCGCAAGACTATCTCATCCCTGGCATGAGGGCTGAGCAGCCCGACAGCGCAATGCTCTATCTCGCCCGCGGTGTGTATGCCCTGATGGAAGGCAAAGATATGCCGCGCATGACAGCACTGTCCGCTGCGCAGAACGACGATGAGGGCGGCACGTCGGACACCCTCTGGCTCATCATCTATGCCGTGCTGATCGTAGGCTTGTTCTTCTACAGCATGCACAAGTCTAACAAACTCGGATGGGCGGGCCTCAGCTATCCCATGTTTATTGCCTCCAACCCGTTCCACATCAATGAGGGCGGCAGCGTCAGCAGCTACGGCGGCTCCCACTCCTCCGGCGGAGGATTCGGTGGTGGCGGTGGCGGCGGCTACGGCGGCGGCAGCTGGGGCGGTGGCGGCTCCGGAGGAAGATGGTAGCATCGGCTTAGTAGCTTAATGGCTTAATAGCTTAAACTCTTGAACTTCTTGAACCCTTGAACTCTTAAACTTTTAAATTCCTATAATCATGAACAAAACAACTATCATCATCATTGCCATTGTGGCAGTACTCGCATTCTGGGGCATCGGTGCCTACAACGGAATGGTAAGCGTAGAAGAAAAGGCCACCACCGAGTGGGCCAAGGTACAGTCATCCTATCAACGCCGTGCCGACCTCGTGCCTAACCTCGTAGAGGTTGTAAAAGGCTATGCCGCCCACGAGAAAGAGACTCTCGAGGGTGTCGTTGCCGCACGCGCCAAGGCTACCAGCATCAATGTAGATGCCTCCGACCTCACCCCCGAGAAACTGCAGCAGTTCCAGTCTGCACAGGGCGAGCTCTCCCAGGCATTGGGCCGCCTCATCGCCGTGGGCGAAGCCTATCCCGACCTAAAGGCTAACGAGAACTTCCTTGACCTGCAGAAGCAGCTCGAAGGAACGGAGAACCGTATCAACGAGGCACGCAACTCATTCAACAACGCTGTGCAGGACTACAACATCAAGATACGCAAGTTCCCCAACTCGATCCTCGCCGGCATCTTCGGCTTCGACAAGATGGCTAAGTTTGAGGCTGACGCAGGAGCCGAAAAAGCTCCCGACGTAAAGTTCTAATCTTCTCAACTTTCTAATTTAATGAACAATCGCTACATGATGCGCGGCGTGAGCGCTATGAAGGAAGACGTACACGCCGCCATCCGCAACATTGACAAAGGGCTCTACCCACAGGCCTTCTGCAAGATAATACCCGACATACTCGGCGGCGACCCCGACTACTGCAACATCATGCACGCCGACGGAGCCGGCACCAAGTCCAGCCTCGCTTATATGTACTGGCGTGAGACCGGCGACCTCAGTGTATGGAGAGGCATCGCACAGGATGCCCTCATTATGAACACCGACGACCTGCTCTGCGTAGGAGCCACCGACAATATCCTCGTCTCCTCCACCATCGGTCGCAACAAGATGCTCATACCCGGTGAGGTCATCAGCGCCATCATCAATGGCACCGACGAGCTTATGGCACAAATGCGCGACATGGGCATCGGCATCTACGGCACCGGCGGCGAGACCGCCGACGTGGGAGACCTCGTCCGCACCATCATCGTAGATTCCACCGTCACCTGCCGCATGCGCCGCAGCGATGTAATCAACAATGCCAACATACGCCCAGGCGACGTTATAGTCGGTCTCTCCTCCTCGGGCCAGGCTACCTACGAAAGCGAATACAATGGTGGCATGGGCAGCAACGGTCTTACCTCCGCCCGCCACGACATGTTCGCCCACTACCTGGCAGAGAAATACCCCGAGAGCTACGACCACGCCGTGCCCGACGAGCTGGTGTATAGCGGCAACTTCCGCCTTGACGATGTGTCGCCCGAGGTGCCATGCAACATGGGCAAGCTCGTGCTCTCCCCAACTCGCACCTATGCCCCAGTGGTCAAGGTGCTGCTCGACCACCTACGCCCCGACATTCATGGCATGGTTCACTGCACCGGCGGAGCCCAGACCAAGGTACTCCATTTCGTAGGTGACAACTGCCGAGTGGTGAAGGACAACATATTTCCCGTGCCCCCGCTGTTCAAGGCTATCCAACAGCAGAGCGGCACCGACTGGCAGGAGATGTACAAAGTCTTCAACATGGGCCACCGCTTGGAGGTTTACCTTGACCCACAACACGCACAGGAGGTCATTGACATCTCCCACTCCTTCAATATTGACGCACAGATTATCGGCCACATCGAAGAAGGCAAGAAGTCACTAACCATCAATTCTGAATTCGGAACATTTCTATATTAAGTAATGGATTTACTGGAGAAACTCAACGGACTGATGCCTCGCTTTGAGGAGGTGTCAACACTTATCACCGACCCCTCCGTCATCAGCGACCAGCAGCGCTATGTCCGCCTTACCAAGGAATACAAGGAACTTGAGGACCTCATGGCAGCCCGCAAGGAATATGCCACCCTGCTCGGCAACCTCGAAGAAGGAAAGGACATGCTCGTCAACGAAACCGACCCCGACCTCAAGGAGATGGCTCGTGAGCAGGTGGCCGATTGCGAGGAACGCATCCCCGCGCTGGAGGAGAAAATCAAACTCATGCTCGTGCCCAAAGACCCCGAGGACAGCAAAAACGCTATCCTTGAGATACGCGGCGGCACCGGGGGCGACGAAGCTGCCCTATTTGCCGGCGACCTCTTCCGTATGTACACCAAATACTGCGAGACCAAAGGCTGGAAACTCGAAGTGTCTTCGTTCAGCGAGGGAGCCGTGGGCGGCTACAAAGAGATTGTATGCTCTGTCACCGGTACCGATGTCTATGGAACCCTCAAGTATGAGAGCGGTGTCCACCGCGTGCAGCGAGTGCCAGCCACCGAGACCCAGGGCCGCGTACACACCAGCGCCGCTACCGTGGCTGTGTTGCCCGAGGCAGAACCCTTCGACGTCGTCATCAACGAAGGCGAAATCAAGTGGGACACCTTCCGCTCCTCCGGTGCCGGAGGCCAGAATGTCAACAAGGTAGAGTCGGGCGTGCGCCTCCGCTACAACTGGAAGAACCCCAACACCGGCGTGGTAGAAGAGATACTTATCGAGTGTACCGAGACCCGCGACCAGCCAAAAAACAAAGAGCGCGCCCTCGCCCGACTACGCACCTTCATCTATGATAAGGAGCACCAGAAGTATGTTGACGACATAGCCTCGCGCCGCAAAACCCTCGTCTCAACTGGTGACCGCTCCGCCAAGATTCGCACCTACAACTACCCACAGGGGCGCATCACCGACCATCGCATCAACTACACCATCTACAACCTTGCCGCCTTTATGGACGGCGACATTCAGGACTGCATCGACCACCTCATCGTGGCAGAAAACACCGAGCGACTAAAAGAAGCTGCACTATGACAAAAGACCAACTTATAGCCAATATCCGCCGCAAGCAGAGCTTCCTCTGCGTAGGCCTCGACACCGACCTCCGCAAAATTCCCCAGCACCTGCTTGAAGAAGATGACCCCATCTTTGCTTTCAACCGCGCCATCATTGACGCCACCGCGCCCTTCTGCATAGCCTATAAGCCCAACCTCGCTTTCTACGAGTGCTACGGCCTCAAGGGCTGGCAGGCTTTCGAGAAAACCGTGCGCTATATCCGCGACCACTACCCCGACCAATTTATCATTGCCGATGCCAAGCGCGGCGACATAGGCAACACCTCCGCCATGTATGCCCGCAGTTTCTTTGAGGAACTCGACATTGACGCCGTCACGGTGGCACCATATATGGGCGAGGATAGTGTCACTCCTTTCCTCCAGTACCCTGGCAAGTGGGTAATCCTCCTTGCCCTCACCAGCAACAAGGGTAGCCACGACTTCCAGATCACTGCCGACCAGCAGGGCGAGCGCCTCTTCGAGAAAGTGCTGCGCAAAAGCCAGCAGTGGGTCAGCGAAGAGCAGATGATGTATGTGGTAGGTGCCACTCAAGGTCAGCTCTTTGAGGATATCCGTAAGATAGTACCCCACCACTTCCTGCTCGTGCCCGGCGTGGGCGCTCAGGGCGGCAGCCTTGAGGAGGTGTGCCGCTACGGCATGACCGCCGACTGCGGTCTCATCGTCAACTCCTCCCGCGGCATCATTTTTGCCGATTCCACCGAACAATTTGCCGAGGTCGCAGCAGCCAAGGCCCATGAGCTGCAGCAGCAAATGGCTTCCCTCTTGACTCTTGACCCTAGACCATGATTATAAACGACCCCGTCCACGGCTACATCGAGATACCCAAGGGCATCCTCACCGACCTGGTGAAGCACCCCATCTTTGTGCGCCTCAACCGCATAGAGCAGCTCGGCCCCACTTCCTATGTTTATCCTGGAGGACGACACACCCGTTTCTCCCATTCCATCGGAGCCTTTTACCTCATTAGCGAGGCTCTCGCCGTGCTGCAGCGCAAGGGCTGCTCCATCACTCCCGCCGAGGCAGAGGGCGCCAAGATAGCCATGCTCCTACACGACATCGGCCACGGCCCCATGTCCCACACCCTTGAGGGATGCTTCGTCCACGGTCTAACACACGAAGACATGACGCTATTTCTCATGCAGCAGCTCGACAAAGAGTTCGGCGGTGCACTGCAGCTTGCCATCAGCATCTTCACCGACACCTACCCCAAGCACTTCCTCCACGAGCTTATCTGCAGCCAGCTCGACATGGACCGCCTCGACTACCTCTGCCGCGACAGTTTCTTTGCCGGAGTGCGCGAGGGCAATATCGGCGCGGCACGCATCATCAAGATGCTCAATGTCAATGCCGACCGCCTCGTGGTGGAGCAGAAAGGCATCTACACCATAGAGAACTACCTCATGGCACGTCGCCTCATGTATTGGCAGGTCTATCTCCACAAGACAGCCCTCGCCGCACAAGAGGTACTACTCGCTGTTCTCCAAAGGGCAATCGAACTCATAGCCCGCGGTCAGCAACTGCCCGCCTCTGCCACTCTCCACTATTTTCTTTATAACAATATTAATCGTGCCCACATTGAGGCACACCCTGAGGCGCTCGCCAACTATATCCTGCTCGACGACAGCGACCTCCTCTCCGCCCTCAAGCAGTGGATGCAAGGCCCCGACAAGGTGCTTGCCATCCTCGCAGCCGACTATATCAACCGCCACCTCTTCCGCGCCCAAGAGTTGCCGGCCCCCGCCACTGAGGCTCAGCTTCTCGCACTACGCGCCACCATGGCCGAGCAGCTCGACATCAGCGTAGATGATGCTCGCTACTTCGTGCGCCCCCTCAAGGTGTCGCAGATGCTCTACTCCACCAGCGACGACCACATCACAATCCTTATGAAAGACGGCACCGTGCGCGACATAAGTGACTTCTCCGAACTCCTCCATAGCGAGATGGTAGATAGACGCAGCGAAAGACACTATGTTTTCGTACAAAGAGCCAAAAAGACCATTACTAAGGAAGAATAGGACGCAATCGGTGCCCTAAAACGCATAAAAACAATTACATTATTCGCTCATGTCATTATTTTTTGCGATATTTGCACCAATTTAATAAAGACAACAACATGGATTTTTCCGCACGCCAGATTGCCGACTATCTGCATGGCACCATCGAAGGCAATGAAAACGCAACCGTCAGCACCTTCTCAAAGATAGAAGAAGGGCTGCCCGGCACCATCACCTTCCTGGCCAACCCCGCCTACGAGAATTATATCTACAACACACAGGCTACCATCGTGCTTGTCAACGACACGTTCACGCCTGCCCAACCCGTAAGCGCCACACTCATACGCGTGCCCAACGCCTATGAAGCCATCGCAGCCCTGCTCACCCTCTATGAGCAGAGCAAGCCTCGCAAGACCGGCATTCATCCCCTTGCCTTCATCGACCCCACCGCCCAGGTAGGCAACGACTGCTACATCGAGCCTTTCGCTGTGGTAGGCGCCCATGCCGTCATAGGCAACGGCGTACAGATTTATGCCCACTCCACCGTGGGTGAATGCGTCAAGATAGGCAACGACACCATCATCTATCCCAATGTGTCCATCTACCACGACTGCATCATCGGCAATCGTGTTATTCTCCACTCCGGCAGCGTTATCGGTGCTGACGGCTTTGGCTTCGCGCCCTCCGCCGACGGCTACGATAAGATACCACAGATAGGCATCGTCACCATCGAAGACGACGTGGAGGTCGGCGCCAACACCTGCCTCGACCGCTCCACCATGGGCACCACCCTCATCTCGCGTGGTGTCAAGCTCGACAACCTCGTGCAGGTGGCCCATAACGTCACCATAGGCACCAACACCGTGATGAGTGCACAGGTAGGTGTGGCAGGCAGCACCAAGATAGGCGCAGCCTGCACCTTCGGTGGCAAGGTGGGCGTGGCAGGCCACATCCATATCGCCGACGGCACCACCGCAGGCGCCACCGCTGCCATCGCCGGCAACGTCAACAAGGAAGGCACCACCATCCTCGGCATCCCCGCCATCGATGCCCGCCGCTTCGCCCGCTGCAACGCCGTCTTCCGCAACCTGCCCGACCTCGCCGCTGAGGTGCAAGCCCTCAAGCGCGAACTCGCCGAACTAAAGAAAGATTCCAAATAAATTGTACATCCCAAATAAGTAGCACATTGTCAAATTGTAAATAAACTAGTCGTGTCCAAACAACATACCCTCAAGAGCACCTTTACCGTGTCAGGCAAGGGCCTGCACACAGGCATCGTGACCACCGCCACCTTCAACCCCGCCCCTGAGAACACCGGCTACCGTTTCCAGCGCACCGACCTCGAGGGGCAGCCCATCATTGAAGGCATAGCCGAAAATGTGGCCGACACCACACGCAGCACCGTCCTCCAGAAGGGCGACGCCCGCGTCGGCACCGTGGAGCATGCCCTCGCCGCCCTCTACGGCATGGGCGTTGACAACTGCCTCATCACCATCGACGGCCCTGAGATGCCCATCCTCGAAGGCAGCGCCATGACCTACGTCAAGCATATCCAGGAGGTAGGGCGTGTGGAGCAGCAAGCCAAGCGCGACTATTATGTAATAAAGAAAAAGATAGAAGTGCGCAACGACGCTACCGATGCCTCCATCGTGCTGCTGCCCGATGAGAAATTCAGCCTCACCGCCATGATCAGCTACGAGAGCGACTGGTTTTCCGCCCAGTTCGCCACCGTGGAAGACATCAACGACTTCCCCACCGAGATAGCCGGCGCCCGCACCTTCGTCTTCGTTCGTGAGATAGAGCCCCTCATCAATGCAGGCCTCATCAAGGGCGGCGACCTCGACAATGCCATCGTCATCTACGAAAACCAGATATCGCAGGAGCGCCTCGACCGCCTGGCCGACACCATCAACGTGGAGCATCAGGACGCCACCAAGCTCGGCTTCCTCAATACCCGTCCCCTCGTGTGGCAAAATGAGCCCGCACGCCATAAGCTGCTCGACATCATCGGCGATATGGCTCTCATAGGGCGCCCCATTAAAGGCCGCATCATCGCCACCCGTCCGGGCCACACCATCAACAACAAGTTCGCCCGCCAGATGCGCCGCGAAATACGTGCCCATGAAGTACAGGCACCCACCTACGACTGCAACGAAGAGCCGCTAATGGATGTCAACCGCATCCGCGAGCTGCTCCCCCACCGCTATCCCATGCAGCTCGTAGATAAGATTATCGAGATAGGCCCCAACTATATCGTAGGCGTGAAGAACGTCACCAGCAACGAGCCCTTCTTCCAGGGTCACTTCCCCCAGGAGCCCGTCATGCCCGGTGTGCTGCAGATAGAAGCCATGGCACAGGCCGGCGGACTGCTCGTGCTCAGCGGCCTTGACGAGCCCGAAAAGTGGAGCACCTACTTCATGCGCATCGACAATGTCAAGTTCCGCCAGAAGGTTGTGCCCGGCGACACCCTCATCTTCAAGGTAGAGCTGCTCGCCCCCGTGCGCCACGGCATCAGCTCCATGCGCGGCTACATATTCGTAGGCGAGAAGGTCGTCAGCGAGTGCACCTTCACCGCCCAGATAATAAAGAATAAATAGGGCCACACCCTACTATCAACACATAGCGCCTTGAGCAGTTGCCCAGGGCGCTTACTTTTATTCCCCATCTCATACTTCTTACTTCAGCCCTCCCGAAATTTTAGTGCTACCTCCCTAGATTATAAGCAGACTTCGTTCACTTTTTTCGCGACTTCGCGCTCGTGTCTTCGCCGAGACACGAATGTATCTTCGCCGAAACACAAGTGTGTCTTCGCCGAGTCAAAGTTGTGTTTCGGCGGAGATAATTTCA
>JAGCTG010000035.1 GCA_017963785.1 Bacteroidaceae bacterium
GGGGGCTTGTGTGTTTTCTTAGTCGAGCACGAGGTTCCAGTTGTGGATGTCGGGCTCGATGCCGTATTGTATGTCGCGGAGTTTCTTGTAGAGCTTCTCGCAGAGGGGGCCAGGCTTGCCGTCGTGGCTGAAGACATAGCTCTTGCCGGTGTCGGGGTCGTCAATGTTGGCGATAGGACTGATGACGGCGGCAGTGCCGCAAGCTCCTGCTTCTTCGAAGGTGTCAAGTTCCTCCACGGGAATTTGACGACACTCCACCTTCATGCCCAGGTCAAGGGCCAGCTGCTGCAGGCTCTTGTTGGTGATGGAGGGCAGGATAGATGTGGACTTCGGAGTCACGTAGGTATTGTTTTTGATACCGAAGAAATTGGCTGCGCCGCACTCGTCGATATATTTCTTCTCCTTTGCATCGAGATAGAACTCGCAGGAGTAGCCGGCCTTGTGGGCGATGTCGTTGGCCTTGAGGCTGGCGGCATAGTTGCCTCCCACCTTATACATACCTGTGCCGAGGGGCGCCGAGCGGTCGTAGTCGCGTGTGATGCAGTAGTCGGTGCATGCGAAACCACCCTTGAAGTACGGGCCTACGGGTGTCACAAAGATAAGGAATAGGTACTCGTTGGCGGGATGCACGCCTACCTGGGCGCTGGTGCCGAGCATCAGCGGGCGGATATAGAGGGCAGCGCCGCTTTCATAGGGCGGGATAAAACGCTCGTTGAGCTTCACAACCTTCTTCACCATTTCAGTGAAGAGCTCGGTGGGCATCTCGGGCATCATAAGGCCGCGCGAGGTGCTCTGCATGCGGGCGGCATTCTCGTCGATGCGGAAGATGCGTATCTTGCCGTCGGGGCAGCGGAAGGCCTTCTGACCCTCAAAGGACTCCTGGCCGTAGTGGAGGCAGGTGGCTGCCATGTGAATGTTCAGAATCTCGGAGGAGCAAACTTCTATCTCTCCCCATTTGCCGTCGACATAGCGGCAGCGCACGTTGTAGTCGGTGCGGATGTAACTGAAGGGCAAATTGCCCCAATCAATGTTTTGCATAGCTATTGTTGTTTTTTACGGACTCTTAAAGTGTGGTGCAAAATTAAGCAAAAAACTAAATTTATGCTACTGAAACGCGCTTTTTTATGAAAAAGATATGAATTTCCATACAAAAACTTTGCCACTTTCAATTTTCGAATTAAATTTGTATCTCGTAAAACAACGTGCTGCGTATAATTGTGGCAATAATTTTAATCACTAATTTTATAAACATTTAAATTTTTTAAAACAAAATGAGTACTACAACAACTAAAGCTCCGGCTCAGAAGCCCGCTCCAAAGAAGAGCGAAGGCTTCAAAGGTATCAAGAATGCGTTTATCATCATCTTGATCTGTATTCTGCTTGCAGAGATTATTTTCTACACTGTCTTCGGAAATGGCAGCAACTTCCAGGGCGGCGACAGCGACAACGAACCTGTCAACCTGCTCGGTACTGTGTTTAAGGGTGGATTCGTGGTGCCCATCATCCAGGGTCTCCTCTTCACCGTGATCGCTATCACCATTGAGCGCTGGCTCGCCCTCAAGACCGCTTTCGGTAAGGAGAGCCTCGACAAGTTCACTGAGAAGATTCGCAAGGCTATGGCCAACAACGACATCCCCGCAGCCCTCAAGGCTTGCGACGCTCAGAAGGGTTCTGCAGCCAACATCGTTCGCGCTGCTCTCGAGCGCTATGAGACTGAAGAGGCTGATGCCAGCCGCACCAAGGCTCAGAAGCTGGAGGCTATCAAGACAGCTCTTGATGATGCTACTGCTATCGAGATGCCTACTCTCCAGATGAACCTGCCGATTCTCGGTGTGCTTACATCACTCGGCGTGCTCACCGGTCTGTTTGGTACGGTGCTCGGTATGATCAAGTCCTTCTCCAGCATCTCCGGAGAAGGTGGTGGCGACTCCTCTGCTCTGTCAACCGGTATTTCTGAGGCTCTTATCAATACAGCTTCGGGTATCTTGACTTCAGCTCTCGCCCTTATTTTCTACAACTACTACACCAACAAGATTGATAAGCTCACCTACAGTCTCGACGAGGTAGGCTTCATGATTGTACAGAACTACGCAAAGACTCACTAATTCAAGAAAAAGAGTGAAAGTGATAAGTGAAAAGTACATTGAACATTCACCTTCACATTAAAACATTCACAAAATAAGTAATATGGGACGATTTAAAATCAAAAAAGCCGACCTCTTCATCGACATGACGCCGATGAGCGATGTCATGCTCCTATTGCTTACCTTTTTCTTGATGGCTGGTACTTTCACGAAACCCGAACCAGTGCAGGTGCAGGCACCAGGCTCTGTGTCGGATATTAAGATTCCGTCAACTGACATTCTCACCATCTATGTCGCAGGGCAAGGCAAGGATGCCACTGCCACACCCGACATCTTTCTTACGCTCGACAACGCCCCGATAGTAAACCAGCTTGCCGACGGCATCAAGAAACTGCCGCTCTGCAACACTATCAAGAAGGCAACCATCGACGAGTTCCGTGAGAGTCAGTCTATTAAGGTTACAATAGGCGAAATGGTCGCCGATCGAGGCGCGCAAGACGATGCCACGACCGACAGCCAGTTCAAGCAAATAATCAAGCAGGCGCGTACCATATATAATGACATAAATAAGAAGGCAAAGGAGAAGAACCCCGACGCTACAGAGCGCAACCTCCGAATTGCCATCAAGTCAGACAAGAATACGCCCTACAGTACAATTAAGCTTGTGATGAACTCGCTGCAGGATATACAGGAAAACCGATATAACCTGCTTACCGAGCTCAAGGCAAGACCCACAGAATAAAGGAGGAACAATACAATGAAGACCAAACAAAAGAAAATGAACGCCCGCGTCGACTTTACGCCGATGGTGGACATGATGATGCTTCTTGTGACCTTCTTTATGCTCTGTACCACACTGGCAAAGCCGCAGACCATGGAGATAGCCATGCCTACCAACAAGACTGAGGACAAAAACCGAAGCCAGGTAGACACCAAGGAGGCCGTCACCATTCTCCTTGACGAGAATGACCGCGTCTTCTACTACAAAGGCAAGCCCGCCGACGCCGCCCAGAACATCCGCGAGGTATACTACCTCAGCAAGGATGCCAAGGGTGACCTCAAGAGCCTCCATGAAGTGCTGAAGAAGGCCAACCCCGCATACGAGAAGGCAGAGAAAATACGCAAGGAGTATGAAGGCCGTCTCAATGCCGCAGTAGGTGCAGCAAAGGGTCAGCAAGACGCTATCAAGGCCGAGTTTGACGAAAAATTCAACGAGGCCAAGGCTGAGAAAGGTACTCCCCAGGTGCTTATCAAGCCGTGCGACGGCTCTACATATGACAACCTGATTGAGGTACTTGATGAAATGAGCCTCTGCAACATCGGTAAGTACGTTATCGTGCCCATCGATGATGGAGACAAGGCTACTCTGGACAATTACAAGGCAACCAAATAAAGCATAGCAGATATGGCAAAGATAGATATCCTTTCCAAAAATTGGAACGACATTCTCTTCGAAGGTCGCAACAAGGGCTATGGCGCCTATGAGCTGCGTGCCGACACCGGCAAGCGTAACCTCAAGGCTCTCATCGCACTGCTTGTGCTGTTGGCTTTTGCCTACGTGCTTCCCTACATCGTGTCAGGTATTGCTTCTGCAGTCGAGAGCCTCGGCTCAGATCAGGTAACTGAGCTCAGCAATATCGAGCAGGAGGAAGAAGAGGAGGACGAGATCCAGATAGAGGAGAACAAGCCCGACGAGGCACCCGCCGAGACAGTGACCGAGATGGCATCGTCCATCCAGTTCACCGTGCCGGAGATTACCGACAACGTGGCTGAAGATAAGGAGCTCATCGCACAGCAGAAAGCCCAGGAGGCTCGAGCCAAGATGGGTGAGTTCAACTTCCAAGGTAACGATGAAACTTCTACCAACATCAAGAGCGACAAGAAACAGCTCGGTGACGTTGCCTCTGGCGGCGGTGGCGAGGGCGAAGCTAAGGTGTTTACCTATGTAGAGCAGATGCCCGTATTCCCCGGTGGTGAGGCTGCGCTGCAGAAGTTTATCCACGATCACCTCAAATATCCTGCAGTATCCCTCGAAGAAGGTGTGCAGGGTACCGTAATGCTCCGTTTCGTGGTAAACGAGAACGGTTCTGTGGGCGAGGTGCAGATTCTTAAGAGCCTCGACACCTACTGCGACCGTGAGGCAAAGCGCGTTGTGCAGTCACTGCCGCGTTTCACTCCGGGTCGTCAGCAGGGTAAGCCCGTGAAGGTGTGGTTCCAGTTCCCCATCCGATTCGAAATCCAGTAGCATAGACTACTCCCGCTAATAGCTCCGCAGGCTTTCAGGTCTGCGGAGTTTTCTTATGCTTCTGCCACAAGATAGCGAAGCCCGCATGCGTTGCACAATGGGGCATCAGCCCTCGCGCGCGTACCATATTATATTATTTATGTTACTGGGTACAATCCCTGAAGTCATGGGCGGAAAAACTTAGCGCAGGCTCCGTAGCGGACCGTTCTAAGTTGCAGAAACTCCGTGCTCCGTAGCGGAAACTTCGTGCGGAGAAAATAAAACTCCGAGCTCGCACAAAAAAAAAGCGTGGAGCCGCAAATCTGTTCCCGATAAAAATTAAATTTCATGGGCATCAAATTTTAATTGAATCGGGAACGGAAATAAATGAGAGCGCGTTTTTTCTGTGCGAGCACAGGGTTTTTGGGCGTGCGCTCGCATTTAAAGAAAGTCGCCGTGCAGTCCTCGGGGGACATGCACGGCGACTCTGTGGGTCTTGTGTTGAGACTGTGTTTACTTCTTATAGAGCAGCCAAGCGTCGGGATAGGTCTGGCGCAGTGTCTGCAGGGCGGGGATGGCCTCTGCCTTTGTGTCGAAGGTGGCGGCAATCACGCGGTAGAGCTTGCGCTCTGGGTTGAGGGCAATCTGTGCCTGGTAACCGTTTTGCTTCAGCTTGTTCTGCAGTCCGGTGGCGTTTGCCTGGAGGCTGAATGCGCCGCATACTACGCTGTATGCCTTGAGTCCTGCGCCGTCAACTACCTGCAGGGCCTCGGAGCGTACGCTTACATTGTCGTCCTGCGTTACGGGGGTTGTGGTTGTGGTAGTGGTTACGGGAGTGGCGGGCTGCACTGGGGTAACGTTAACGGTAGTGGGATCCTCAGCTACCTGCGTGTTGCTGGCGTTTTGTGCCTGTGCTTTCTCGTAGGCCTTCTTGTAGAGGCTTTCCTTTGACTTGCATGAGCTCATGCTGATGGCGAGCACCATGCTCAGCGCAACGGCTGCAAATGTTTTGGTCTTGTTCATTATGGTATGTTTTTGGGTTTAAAGTTTCGTTGTCGTGAAATCCGACTACAAATTTAGCGATTTCTTTTTAATTGGCAAGGTTAAAAGCGCGATATTAATGTATTTTATGCTTTATTATTAAGTTTTTAGTGTCAGGATATGGGTTTTTGTGAAAAAGTGGCTAATTTTGCAAACAAGAAACTATTGTATAAACCTTATAAACTTTACTATTCATGAAAGGTATAGGTGTATTTGCCGCTGTGCTTGGCGGCGCTGTGATTGGAGCAGCTTGCGGTCTGCTGTTTGCTCCTGAGAAAGGCTCTGACCTCCGTGCTAAGATTGCCGAGGCTGTACGCAACCGTGGCATCAAGCTCAACAAGAAGGAGATGGACAGCCTCGTTGACGATATCGCTGACGAGTTGCAGAGCGCAGAATAGCAGGGTGCCGTGGAGAAGTCTGCGATACATAGACTGATAGGCGGCGTCAAGCGCTACCTGCATTTGCAGCGCGACTTTGTGATGCTCACGCTGGCTGAGAAGCTGACGGTGTTGCTGACGGTGCTGCTTGCCGGCGGCATTGTGTTGCTGCTGGCATCGCTGGTGCTCATCTTCGGCTCTTTGGCCGTGAGTGCTCAGTTGGCTGAGTGGACCGGCAGCGTGGCTTTGGGCCATTGCATCGTGGCTGCGTTCTACCTGGTGCTGGGCATCGTGGTGTGGCTCAACCGAAAGCGTTGGATAGCCAATCCTATTGCGGGATTCCTGGCTACTCTGCTGCTGGAGGACCTCGACGGTAAGTCTAAAGACGAAAAAGACTAAGGCTATGGGCAGGCAGAAATATACATTGCGAGATATTCGCCGCCGTAAGGCTGAGGTTGCTCGCCAGATAGCTGCCGAGAAGGCTGGTGTGCAGGATGAATTGCGTCTGCTGACTAACCCGTCGGCGCTGATGCCTACACTCATGCCGTGGCAAGGCTTTAAGACTGCGTTCCGTTTTGCTACGCGTGCGGTGTATGCCTACAAGATGGCATCGGCAGTGGTGTCGCTCTTCAGGAGGGGCAGTCGCTGATGGGTAGAATCCTGTCTATCGACTACGGCAAGAAACGCACGGGGCTGGCAGTAACCGACTCCGCGCAGATTATTGCTAACGGCCTTACCACGGTGGACACTGCAAAGTTGTGGGAGTTTCTCACCGATTATGTCAGCCGCGAGGCGGTTGACAAGATTGTGGTGGGTATGCCTGTGCAGATGAACGGTCAGCCGTCAGATAACCAGCGTAACATTCTTCCGTTTGTCAACCGTTGGCGCGAGAGCTATCCTGATATTCCCATTGTGGAATACGACGAACGTTTCACCTCAGTGATGGCACAACGCACTATGATTGACGCGGGGCTCGGACGCATGGCGCGTCGCAACAAGGCTCTGGTGGACGAGATAAGTGCTACGATAATCCTGCAGTCGTATATGGAGTCACAACGCTAACCCATTACTCCTATACTCTTTTTCCGTAATTCTAAAACAACAATGATTTTACCTATTTATATATATGGTCAGCCTGTGCTGCGCAAAGTGGCAGAGGACGTGGAACTTAACAAAGAAGAGTTAGAGCCTCTCATTGCCGACATGTTTGCCACTCTGGAAGTGTCGGAGGGCGTGGGTCTCGCTGCGCCTCAGATAGGCAAGGCCATCCGCGTGGTGGTGGTTGACCTGAGCATGTTGGCCGAGGATCTGCCTGAGTACAAGGACTTTCGCCATGCCTATATCAACGGGCATATCGTTGACGCCTCCGAGGAGACCGAGACTATGAGCGAGGGCTGCCTCAGTTTGCCTGGCATCTCCGAGGAAGTGACGCGCCCCAAGCGTGTGCGTATTCAGTACTACGACGAGGAACTGCAGCTCCGCGATGAGTGGGTGGATGGCTTTCTGGCCCGTGTGCTGCAGCATGAACACGACCACTTGGAGGGCCATGTGTTCACCGACCGCATCAGTCCGTTTCGCCGCAGCATGATTAAGAGCAAGCTCACGGCGTTCCTCAAGGGCAAGGCGCGCTGCCACTACAAGGTCAAGACTGTCAAGAGTTAGCAATTTATAGGAATTAAGAATTGAAGTTGGGAATGAGGCGTTTTTTTGTCGGACTTGTTTGTTTGCTGCTGACATTGTGTGCAAAGGGACAAACAAATGTGGAGGGCGTAATTCGCATAGGTCAAAACGCGCTCTACTATGAAGACTATGTGCTTTCAATCCAATACTTCAATCAGGCTATCAACGCCAAGCCCTTCCTTTACGAACCATATTACTATCGTGCCGTTGCCAAGTATTACCTTGGCGACTACTATGGCGCTATCGGCGATTGCTCACTCTCTATAGGCTGCGACCCTTATATCGGCGAGGTTTATCGCTTGCGTGCTATTAACTATATTCGCACCGAAAACTTTGAGGGCGCAGCAGCCGACTATCACACACTTATCACCGAGCGTGGCGACAAGGATCGCGACGTGTGGTTCAATGCCGCGCTGTGTCTCAATCAGCTTCATCGCTATGAGGCTGCCGACTCACTGCTCGACAGCATGGCTGTGCGTTGGCCCGACTATATTCGTTGCTATATGCTCAAGGCGCAGACAGCCCTGAACCGAGCCGATACGCTGCGAGGTGATTCGATGCTTGATATCGCAATTGCCAAGGACTCGTTGAGTGTAGATGCCCTCTCCGCCAAGGCTACGCTCAGCCTGCAGCGTCAACTCTATGAGCAAAGCGAGAGCTACTACGACCGTGCCATCACGCTTAACCCTAAACAGGGGGGCTTCTACATAAACCGCGCCCTGGCTCGCTATCAGCAGCGGAATCTGCGTGGCGCCATGGATGATTACAATGTAGCTCTCCAGCTGATCCCAGAGAGCTATCTCGGTCATTATAACCGTGCGTTGCTGCGTATGCAGGGGGGGGAGAATAATCTGGCAATCGAGGACTTTGATTTTGTGCTCAACAAGCGTCCCTCTGACCGACTGGCACTCTACAATCGTGCTATCCTCTCCCAGCAGACGGGCAACTATCGCCGCGCTATCAGCGACTACACTACTGTTCTGAAGGACTTTCCCAACTTCTCCGGGGCATACGTCAACCGTGCTTACTGCTATGCTCGCATCGGTGATAATAAGCGCTCCGATGTCGATGAACGCAAGGCAATGCAGATACGCCTCAACGAGGCATACCATTAGAAAGCGTATA
>JAGCTG010000036.1 GCA_017963785.1 Bacteroidaceae bacterium
CCACAAGTGAGCTGGTCGCGGTAGGGACGCAGACACTCCAGCAGGTCGTTGCCTGCATTGCGGCTGTGTATCATCAAGGGTAACTGATACTTGGCCGCCCAACCAATCTGAATGCGGAAGGCATCCTTTTGCTCTTCCTTATGCGTTTTATCCCAATAATAGTCGAGCCCCACTTCGCCGATAGCAATAAAACACCCCTCACTTATCCCCCCGAAGGAAGAGAACGAGTTAATTAGGACTTGCTCCAGCTGTTGGAGGGCGGAGTGATAGTCATCGCGCACATCCTCGGGATGGAGGCCAATCATGGGATAGAGGAAGTCAGGATAGCGGCTGCACAGTTCCACAGCTTTGAGTGTGGAAGCAACATCCGTCGGAGGGATGAGCACCTTGATGGCTCCAGCCTCACGAGCTCGGGCTATAACTAGGTCAATATCCTGGGCATAGTCTTCTTCGTAGAGGTGAGCGTGAGTATCTATAAATTGACCATTGAACATTGACAGTTGAGCATTGAATTAGTAGCTGCGATTGATGAGCGAGAGGGCAAAATCGTGGAGCGATTGCTTGCCTTCCGGGGAAAGGGAAATGCTACTGAGAGTGCGCTGGGCCTCCATAAAGTAGTGGTTTATCTTATCAGCGGTAATTATCTTGATATTTAATTGATTATAAATATCTGTCACCGCAGCTATTTTCTGCTCTTCATCATAGTCAGTGGCAGTGGTCCAGCGGGTGAGTTCGGCGAGTTGCCGAGCGTTGGCAAGCTGGAAAGCGTTGATAAGGAGGAAGGTTTTTTTGTTGCATAGGATGTCACCTCCGATGCGCTTGCCAAACACCTTGGGGTCACCATAGACATCGAGCAAATCATCTTGTAGTTGGAAGGCAAGCCCTATCTGCTCGCCGTACTTGTAAAGCTGGCCGGCCACAGTAGGCGTAGCATCTGAGAGGATGGCACCCATCTTAGCTGCGCAAGCTATGAGCACTGAAGTCTTGAGACGAATCATCTCGATGTATTCGTCTTGAGTGACATCGGTGCGTGTTTCAAAGTTCATGTCATATTGCTGTCCCTCGCCAATCTCAAGTGCGGTGGTGATGAAAGTATCCATTGCCTCTCGGATATTGGGCAGCTGGGTGGAGAGGATGTGCTTGCATGCCAGCACCAGCATTGAATCACCGGAGAGGATAGCCGTGTTGCTGTCCCACTTGCGGTGAACTGTGGGCATACCACGACGCATATCTGCGCGGTCCATAAGGTCGTCATGGAGTAGGGTATAGTTGTGGTATGTCTCTATGCCGATGGCTGCAGGCATCACCTTATCGATGTCTGTGCCAAGAGCTTGAGCAGTGAGCAGCATCATCACGGGGCGTATCCTCTTGCCACCTATGGAGAGCACGTATTCTATTGGTTCATAGAGGCCTGTAGGTCGGGTAGGGTATTGTATGACTGCGATGGCCTCGTTTACCTTGCTGAGAATCTGGTCAGAGTTGAGCATTGAGAATATTTAAACTTTGAAATTTAAGAATTAAGATTTGAACATTGAATTTTAATCGAGTTCAAAGACGATGGGGAGAGTAACTTGTGAGCGGATAGGTCTGCCATATTTGCGTGCAGGAGTCCATGGGCGCATCTCGCCGATAACGCGTAGTGCCTCTGTGTTGAGCATCTTGTTGGCACTCTTGATGATGCGTGCGTCTTTGGTGGTGCCATCAGCATCCACAATGAAAGCCACGGTGACTGTGCCCTGCACCTTCTGGCGTATGCAAGCCGGGGGATAGACCATCGTGCTGTCAAGCCACTTCATGAAGCTGGCTATGCCGCCAGGATAACGAGGGATGCTGTCCACTATCACACCATCTGTGCGCTCTTCATCGAGGGCGAGCTCTAGCTTGGCTTCTTTGAGCAACGTGGAGAGTGAGTCCTTGGAGAGGTCTTCTATCTTATCAGGGTCAACGGGTTCTTCTTTCTTCACCGTAAGCATGTCGGCCACAGGATCAACATCCTCCACCTTGGGCTCTGCTTTGTCGCTCATCTCTGGTTCGCTCTTCTTTTCAGGGCGTCGCTCAGGGCGCGCCTCTTTGATGCGCACTCCCTCAAAGCGGGTGATGGTTTCGCCGATGTCATAAGTCAGAGGCGGCTCAGAGAAGATAATCATCAGAGCCACGATGGGTGCGATAATTATAAAGAGCATACTGACAAGGCATCCCAGAGCCTTGGTATAGCGACGACCTGTCTCTTTGCGTATTTTGTAGGCTCCGTAGTCTTTGTTACGGTCCTCAAAGAGCAGGTTGCACCATTTCTTGCCTAATATTTGGTTGTCGCGTAGCACTCAGTAGGGGTTTGTAGCATCAAAAAACTTCGTTTGTATTATCATAAAATGATAATTCTTGCGTTATTTTATATGTAAATATGGTTTTGCGAGCGCAAAATTACGTCAGTTATTTGAAATTAGAGTAACTTTGTAGCGAAAAAAGTTGATAGGATGCGTAAAGGTTTATTTCTTTTAACACTTATTGTGATACCGATGGCTGTTTTGGGCCAAGAATCGGGTTCTGTTTTCAATTTTTTAAAGATTCCAATGTCGGCACACGTTGCAGCCCTTGGTGGCGACAATGTGTCGCTGAAACTTGACGACCCGACTCTGGTTTTCTCCAACCCAGCGCAAGCAGCAGCCGTGAACGATAACACACTCAATCTGGACTATCAGACCTACGTGGCCGACTCTAAGATTTTAGGTGCAGCTTTTGTTAAGGTGTTCAGCGTGAGACATACTGTGGCTCTGACAGGTCAGTTGTTTGACTATGGCAAGATGGACGAGACAGATGAGGACGGCAATGTGCTCGGTGAGTTTTCGGCCAAGGATATAGCTATCTCTGCTTTGTATAGCTACACGCTGGGCGGCCACTGGGTTGGCGGTGCCACAGGTCGCTTTATCACCTCCAAATATGCCGAGTATTCGGCTACAGCGGTGAGTGTGGACCTTGGCATGCACTACGACAACGAGGCAAAGGGACTATCCTTCGGTGTGGCACTGAAGAATATCGGTGCGCAGCTCTCTTCTTTCCATGAGAATCAGAAAGACAACCTACCGTTTGATATGCAGGTGGGTATAACTCAGAAGATGGCACACGCTCCATTTCGTTTCTCTATAACGCTGAAGGACCTTACGCGCTGGAGCGACCATTATTACTATAATCCTAAAGGCAAGAGCAGCTTCGGTCGCAAGCTGACCAACCATATAGTGCTTGGTGCAGACTTTGTGCCCACCAAGAATATCTATGTGGCTGCAGGCTACAACTTCCGCCGTGCCAATGAACTGAAGGCTGCAGGTAGCAGCCGTGGAGCAGGACTGTCGTTTGGTGCAGGCTTGCTGACCAACAAGATAAAGGTCGGCGTGTCGTACGCCAAATATCATGTAGATGCCAATTCGCTGCTATTTAATGTCTCCTATAGCTTTTAGTGTGATATGAAGAAAATAACAATAGCTTTTGACGGCTACTCCTCGTGTGGCAAGAGCACTATGGCTAAAGAACTTGCTGCCCGCGTAGGATATACCTTTGTGGACACCGGTGCCATGTATCGCGCTGTGACCCTTATGGCCCTGAGGGCTAAGTTGTTTGACAGCGAGGGCAAGGTTGACGAGGATGGCTTGCGCAAGATGCTGGCCACTGCCACTGTGACTCAAAAATACAATCCGGATTTGGGACAGGCCGAGACCTTCCTCAACGGCGAGAATGTGGAGGGCCAGATACGCAACATGGAGGTGTCGGACAGAGTAAGCATTATCTCTGCACTACCTTTTGTGCGCACAGAGATGGTGAAACAGCAGCAGGCTATGGGACGCGAGGGCGGCATTGTGATGGATGGTCGTGATATCGGCACCACAGTCTTCCCCGATGCCGAGATGAAGATTTTTGTTACCGCGTTGCCGCAGGTCAGGGCACAACGCCGCTATCTGGAGCTGAAGGGCAAGGGCGAGGACGTGACGGTAGAAGAAGTACTACGTAATCTTGAGGAGCGCGACTATATTGACTCTCATCGCGAGGTGAGTCCATTGCGTCAGGCTGAGGATGCTGTAGTGCTTGATAATACCAATCTCACACGCGCCGAGCAGTCTGCCATGCTGTTTGCCCTCTTTAATGAGCGGGTTAAACTTTGACCATTGACAGTTGACCATTGACAATTAGGATTGAGATTGACGAGAATTCTGGCTTTTGCTTTGGTGTGACCACTGCCATAAGTAAGGCCGAAGAGGAGTTGCAGCGAAGCGATTGCCTCTATTGTCTTGGTGACATTGTGCACAATGGCAAAGAGTGTGAGAGGCTTGGCTCGCTTGGACTGCAGGCCATTGACCATGAGCAGCTGCGTTCGCTCAAAGGAGGTAAGGTGTTGCTCCGCGCACATGGTGAGCCGCCTGCCACCTATGCCACGGCTGAGGCTAACGGTATAGAGATTATTGATGCCACTTGCCCTGTGGTGCTGCAGTTGCAGAGGCGCATACGGACAGAATATGAGAGCAATCCTGATGCGCAGATAGTCATCTTTGGCAAGCCTGGCCATGCAGAGGTGCTCGGCTTGGTGGGGCAGACAGAGGGTCACGCCATTGTGCTGTCCGACACAGAAGATGTTGCCTCGCTTGATTTCAGTCGCGATATACGTCTCTTCTCACAAACCACGCAGCCTCTGGAAGAGTTTCAGAAGATAGTGTCATATATCCGCGACCATATAAAGCCAGAGGCTACCTTTATGTATTATGACACTGTGTGTCGCCAGGTGAGCAACCGTATTCCACGCATGATAGAGTTTGCCTCACGTCACGATGCAGTGATATTTGTATGCGGAAAGAAGAGCAGCAACGGTCGTGTGCTCTATGATGCTTGTCTGTCGGTAAATCCGCGTTCTTATTTTGTGGAGGGGCCTGACGATATCAAGCCGTCAATGCTTGATGATATCGTGTCGCTGGGAATATGTGGTGCTACTTCCACTCCCAAATGGCTGATGGAACAGTGTCGTGAAGAAATACTTTCCCTTTTCTAAATCCCTTTCTCGGCGCCAGACTTACTTGGTCATTTCCTGCTCAATAATACGGATCTCCTCCTTATAGCCTGGTGCAGTCTTGATTCTCAAGTCAGCTTGACGGCAAGCATGAATCACCGTAGTGTGGTCGCGATGGCCAATGTTGATGCCTATCTGAGTAGTGCTGAGGTTGGTGTGCTTCTGAATCAAGTACATGGCCGTCTGCCTTGCCCTCACGATACTGGCTTTGCGCGAGGCAGAGTTGATTTCCTTGTGAGTTATCTTATAGTGCTTGCACACAGTGTTCACCACCAACTCGGGGGTGATGTTCTTAGCCTTGAAGCGCACCAGTCGAGAAACAATTTGCTCAGTCATCTCGAGCGTTATCTCTGAATCGCTGACTATTGACTGAAGGAGCAGCGAGTTGATGACGCCCTCCAAGTCACGCACATTGTCGGTAACGTTGGTAGCTATGTAGTCAATAACATTCTTGGGAATGTTGAGCTGGTTTTTGCGTATCTTGGCCTTGAGAATATTGCGGCGCAGTTGTTCATCAGGGCGCTGCAGTTCTGCCGTGGCACCCATCACAAAGCGTGAACTGACTCTCTCCTCAAAGCCTTGCAGCATCGACGGAGCCTTGTCGGAGGTAAAGATTATCTGACGGCCATTGCGCTGCAGGTGGTTGAAGATATTGAAGAGGGCTTCCTGTGTCTTCTGCTTTCCCGAGATGTCATGGATATCGTCAACGATGAGGCAGTCTATCGACTGGTAGAAATACATAAAATCGTTGAACTTGTTTTTGGGCACGGAGTCAGTGTATTGAATCAGAAAGTCGTGGGCAGAGACATATAGCACGCGCTTGTCGGGATTGTCTTCCACCATCTTCAGTCCTATGGCGTTGACAAGGTGCGACTTGCCTACGCCGGAGTCTCCATATATGAAGAGCGGGTTGAAGGCAGTCTGCATCGGCTTGGTAGCGATGGTGATGGCTATGGAGCGGGCCAGCTTGTTGGCTTCTCCCTTGATAAAGTTGTCGAAGGTGTAGGCGTGATTGAGGTGAGTGTTGAATACAGGCTTCGCCTCTGCGGGTTTCTTTTCTGTGAAGGAGTCATCCTGCTTGCTGTCTTCCTTCAGCTTGATATTGATGTCAGCAACCTCAAACACTTTGTTGGTCTCTGCCAGTAGCATCTGGCCGAAATGCTCTACCAGGTACTCATAGAAGAAATTGTTGGGAACCTCAAGCTTTACCTTGTTGTCTTCCACTCCCAAGAAGGTGATATGCTCAAACCATGTAGAGAAAGTGTCTTGGGAAATCCGCGGACGGATAGCCTCAAGCACTTCTTGCCATTTCTGGGTGTCGGTTGTCATCTCACTTGTGTTTTCTTGGATTGCGAAAGGAAGTGCAAATTTGCGATTTTTTTTTGAATCACGCAAACACAAATAGAGATATTTTTAGAAATGTAGCAAAAAAAAATTAGGTTGTGGATAAGTGCAAAGAGCAGGTGCAATTTTGAGCACTTTTGTGCACTTTCTTATTTATCAGCCGCAGGCGATTTTTCCTTCTTTCCGAAGATAGAAAAGTGAACGTAACGCTTAGGATGTTCCCTCAGATTGTTAAGCAAGGAATCGGCAGCCAAGGCAGTGTTGTTGAGGTTGTCGTAAAGAGTGCGGTCATTCATCAGCAATCCGAGTGTGGAATTGGGATTGTTGAGCGAATTGAGGGCAGGCGTCAAGCTGCTGTTGAGGTTATCGGTGAAGGCCTGCAGCCCTGTTATGGTATTGTTGATGGAGCTCATCGTGTTGACATAGTCAATCTCGTCGAGCTTCTGCGTTATGCTCTTAAGGTGCTCTGTGGTCGGTACAAGGTTGCTGGTGATGGTGTTGACATTGCCGGCCATGAGGGTGTTGAGGTTGCGGTTGGTGGTGCGCAACTCCTCAGTAAGGGCTGACGCATTCTGCAGTGTCTGCTGCATGGCGGGATTGTTGACTATGGCGTTGATGCCGCTAAGAATAGAGTCGAGCTTTGGCATCATGGTCTGCAGCTTAGGCATAAGGCTTGCCGCTTGGTCGAGAGCCCCGACATGAGGGCCACCGGGTATGGTGTCGCCCGGGAGCAGGGCTTTGGGGGATGCTCCCAATATGATATTCATGGTCACGCCACCCAGCATCTGTGCGTCGAGCTCTGCGTAGCTGCCTTCGGTGATGTGCATGTGGTCTTCCACATCCACTCCTACATACACCTTGCTGCCAGGATGCTCATAGTCATAGTGAATGGTGCGCACTGTGCCTATGCGATAGCCGTTGGCATAGACGGGATTGGACTCTGCCAGTCCGCTGATGTCGTTGAATGCCACATAGTAAAGGCTGTTGCTCTGAAAGATGTTGATGCCTTTCAGGAAGTTGATACCATAGATGAGCAGGGCTATTGTGCAGATGGCAGCGAGTGCTATCTTTACTTCTTTGGTGAAGAATTTCATGTCGTTATGGTTGCTTTTTCTTTGCTGTGTTTGCCTCGTCGCCAATTATGCGCTGACCGTCCTTAAAGACGACTATGAAGCAGTCGG
>JAGCTG010000037.1 GCA_017963785.1 Bacteroidaceae bacterium
AGCGCTCTTTCGGACACTCGTCGCCTCCGATATGGATATACTCCGAGGGAAATACGTCGCACAGCTCGCCAAACACTGTCTTCAGGAAATCCAGCGTTTTAGGATTGCCGCCACACAGCACATCGCGCATCACGCCCCAGTACGGTGCCACGGGATAGGGACCACCATTACACCCCAGCTCGGGGAAGACATGCATCGCACTCAGCATGTGGCCTGGCATATCTATTTCTGGTACAATATTAATGTATCGCTCAGCAGCGTAGCGCACCACTTCGCGGCACTCCTCCTGAGTGTAGTAGCCGCCGTAAGGGATGTTGTCATAGATGCGCATATTACCCGGGCCAATCGCCGTCTTCTCCCTCACACTGCCCTTCTTTGCCAGGTCGGGTAGAGCCTTCACCTCGAAGCGCCAGCCTTGGTCGTCGGTCAGATGCCAGTGGAACTGGTTGCAGCCATGCAGCGCCATCACGTCCAGGAACTGCTTAATCATGTCCACAGAGAAGAAATGACGCGCGCAGTCAAGCAGCACACCACGATAGGAAAAGCGCGGCTCGTCTTCGATATTCACATACGGCAACTCCACGCGCAGACTCTCCTTCTTGCCCACCACAGGCAGACTCTTGCGCAGCGTCTGCGCAGCACGGAACAATCCCACGGGCGAACTGGCTCTCAAAACGATACCCGATTTGTCCACCACGATAGAATACATCTCGCTTACAGCACTCGGATTTCCACGCTTCGGAAACAGCTGCATCTTCACAGCAGCACGTCCGTCGCCAGGCTTCAGCTCCAGCTTCACACCCGTCTGCTCCTCTATCCAGCCTTGCAGCATCTGAGCCGTGCGGGCAGCCTCCTCATCATACGTGTCGTAGGAGATAGTCATACCCGACTGTAGCACAAACACCTGCGTGGTGTCCACCGCCACCCTGTTAGGCAGCGGCACAATATTATAATCAGCGCGCTGCGCACACACCGCGCACGCAAACATCAACAATGAATATAGAAATACCTTCTTCATAACTTCATAACTTTTTACTCTTTACTTTCGACCTCCTAAAACTTAATCCTCGCAAACACCGGATAATGATCCGACAGATTGCAACGGGACATCCGGTAATTCATATCCTCCTGCCAGCGACCGTCAGTGCGTATTGCATAGGCACACACCGTCGTAGCCGGAGTCACAAATATATGGTCAATACGCTCATCAGTCCAGTAGTGATAATCAAATCCATTGTACGTTCCGTTCTCTGCAAAGCGCCACTCCGCCGATGTGTAGCAGTCCTTCAGCACACCCGACTGTGTAAACAAGCTATACAGCTCGTTTGTCTGCGGCGCATTAAAGTCTCCAGTCAGCACAGCAAGCTTCTTGCCGCCGTCGGTCATTTCCGTGATGCGCTGCATCACCAATTTTGCCGACTCACGGCGCGCCTTTACTCCCACATGGTCCATATGCAAATTCATAAAATAGAAGTCCCGCCCTGAGTCCTTCATCCTAAAGTGTCCCCACGAGCAGATGCGTACGCACGCCGCGTCCCAACCCAGCACAGGCCTGTCAGGTGTCTCGTTGAGCCAGAAGTGGCCCTCCTCCAGCAACTCTATGCGCTGGCTATTGTAAAAGATGGCAGCATACTCGCCATGTGTCTTGCCGTCGTCACGCCCCACACCGGTCCAGCGGTAGGCGGGCAGCAGCGCCGACATATCCTTAAGCTGACCGTTCAGAGCCTCCTGCACACCGAAGATGTCAGGCCTCTCCCACTTTATCTGATTGCATATCGGGGCGCAGCGAGCCTCCCAACCATTGCCACAGATACTGTCATCACTGTTCTGGTAACGGATGTTATAGCTACCCACTGTCAACTCCTGCGCTGCAATGCTCAGGACAGACACCAATACAATAAACACCAATAGCAAGCGTTTTATCATCTTTTATTTCGCTTTTCATCTGCAAATTTCGCAAAAAAAACAATTTCAACAAAGAAATGCCTATAATTATCGCGCGAACCATATATAAAATAAAAAACTCACCCCCGAAAGTCAGGACTCCCGGGGGTGGATTTCTCATTTATGATTCCTCACCTCATTATCTTCTTGCCGTTGAGGATGTAGATGCCCTTAGGCAATTGAACATTGAGGATGGCACATTAAATTTGTGGCCTTGCAAATCTCTGTTCTCTATTCTCTTTTCCCTATTCTCTATTTATCGCGCTGCGTCACTTTGCAGGGAGGTAGCTCTCGTAGGTGCCGTCAGAGAAGAACACACGTATTTCCATGACTTCGCGCTGTTTGATGTCAAAATTCTTCACAGTATTTTCGGGCACTTTTTGACTCTCGGCAGAAGGGGTAGGAGACTCCGGCACCTTCCCTCCGACGAGAGACTCTCCCTCGGGAAAGGGGAGGGTATTCTGTTGTGACTCCTCGGCCGTCATGTTCATCTCTCCTTCGCCAAAAACGAGCCAATTGGTATTGATGTCCGGAAACGCAGCATGGATTCCCTTGATAAAATTTGTACTGGGTTCAGTGCGACCGGAATAGACACTCGACAGTGAACCGGGAGCAACTCCAATGGCCTTCGCGAAATCTTGCTGCGACATCTGAGTCTTGTTTTGGATTAACCTGATACGGTCCTTCATAATTTTTGAAATTTAAATATTGAATGTTGAACGTAAATTCGTAAATTTATCTGACGCCAAAATGACCAAAGTTCAAAGCGCAATCTTCAAGGTTTTTTTGAGGCTGCTAAAAATCGGCCATTTTTCGCGTTTTTTATCGGTTTGCAAAATTAAATCAAAGTTTTGGAATGACAAAGTAAATTTCAAAATTAAAATATTCACAATTCAAAATCCGAAATCATGCGCCCACCACTCCAGACTCCCGGTTCGTCGCTTTTGTTCGCCAAATCGGCGCTTTAGCAATCTAAAGAATTATTTTAATATCAAAATGTAATTATTTGGCAATGAATAGCTAGCAACTGACAGTTTACTGCAATGTAAACGCAATACTTTACGCCGTTGCGTTTTTGGCCTGAAAACCTTTGTCGTATTGTTGAGCAATATAGGTGTAATTTATTGGCTTTTAGCTATCTATTGGTTGCCTGATTGTGCCGTTAACATTCGCAGTTTTGGTTTTGAAATTCAAAATTTGCAATTCTAAATTCAAAATGCTAAATGTCGAATTCAGTATTCGGAATTTTAGATGCGGAATTCCGTTTTGATTTCGAAACTAAAATTGGGGCAGATGAAATGTTAATATTTGTATTTCCAAATTTCGGCGTTTGCAAAACACGAAATTTTCGTAATTTTGCAGCGTTTACGACCAAACTACGGAAAGAAAAAATCTACGCGATTCTCAGGCACCGGAAAAGGGGCTCAATCTCCCTACCCTACTAGCAAAAAGCCCCAAAAATCGTGTCGGCGGTTTCCATCATTCTAGAAAAAAACGGCACGTTTCTGGGGTATGTAGAGGTGTATTTTTAGTGCAAAATGAAAAAAACGAGTTGCTTCAGAAGGTCGCTGTCGGAGATTTTTGAGCCTCCAAAGCCCTTAGATTTTTCATCCGTGTCGCGGATGACCGACAAAATCGACAGAACTTTGGCGGCAGAATAATTTCGCATCGCGGGGAAAATATTCTTTTCCACCTGCCACTCCTGGACACCCAAATATTGGGCTATGGTATGACGATCTTTTCCAGGCGCGTAGTAGGCCATCATGATCTGCGAATAGGTTCCGAAGAGAGAAACAAGGACTTTCTGAATTGGATTTTGTTTCGGATTATCGTCAAAATATTTCGCAATCTGAAATGCCCTAAACGAATCTTTAGCAATCAGAGCGTTGATAAATTCATAAATATTGTAGTCCTTGCTGATGCCTATGTGCTGCTCCACCAGCTCGGGGGTGATGGCCTTGACATCGGGAGTGAGTGTGGTGACGAGTTTGTTCAGCTCGCCATACAGTCGCGTGAGGTCATTGCCGATAGAGTCGGCGATTATACTGAGCGACTTGACATCGGCGGTGAGGCCGCGCTCGCGGAAGAAGGTGGCTATGATGCCGCCGAGGTTCTTCTCGCTCACTTTCTTCGACTCAAAGACCACACCTATATCTGCCGCGCGAGTCATGTATTTCTTGCGGCGGTCGAGCTTCTTGCCGCCCGCTCCGTATTTGCTGACGAGCACAAGCACCGTGGTGGGCTGGGGATTCTGCAGATATACGCTGAGGTCATCGATGTCACGAAGCTCCTGCGCATCCTTAACCACCACCACCATGCGCGTACCCATGGGGAATGCGCGTGCCGTATTGATGACGTCATGGGTGGTGGTGTCGCCACCGTAGAGGGTGGTAAGGCAGAAGTCGCGCTCCTCCTCGGGGAGGGCGTTGCTGATGATGGCCTCAAGCAGACGGTCGATATAATACGCCTCCTCGCCCATCAGCACATAGATGGGCTTGAACTGGCGGTTGCTGACAGCCTGCAGTATCTCTTGATAGGTTAATTCTTTGCCCATGGGCAGTATTTATTTCGCTTGCGAATTTACTGCAAAAAAATGAAACACGCGGCATTTTACACTCACAAATCGTGCCATTCAGGTATTTCAGCCACAAACTCGGCCTTCATTTGCAGATAATCGATGTGGCAGCAGTAGTGCTTGAGACCATTACTTATTATTATATATGGTACGCGCAAGACATTGTTGTACGCCATGGCCTGTTCGAAGGTCTGCTGACTGACAACAACCGACGGGGCCTTATACTCCACAATAACCAGCGGACTCATGTCGCGGCTATAGACCACGGTATCACACCGCCGCTGCATACCATTGAGATCTATGCTCATCTCGTTGGCTATCAGTGATGCCGGGTAGCCACGGTGGTTAACTAGATAGCCCACAAAGTGCTGCCTCACCCACTCCTCGGGGGTAAGGGCGACATAACGGCGGCGAAGAGAGTCGAAAATCATCTTCTTCCCATCCTCTTCTTTGATATTCGCCTCGATGGGCGGCAGATTTAGTGTGTCCACTATGAAAGATTAAATGATTAAAATAATCCAGAGTTGGAGTCAACTGGCAGCAAAGATACAACTTTTTCACCAAATTTTCGCGTGTTTCGTTTTTTTCGTGTAACTTCGCAAATTGAAAAGTATATTTTTTATGGATATCATCAAGAAACTTATTGACCGCGCCAAGAAGGACAGGCAGCGCATCGTGCTGCCGGAAGGTACCGAGGAGCGCACTCTGCGCGCTGCCGACCGCGCTATATCTAACTTGCTGGCAGACATAGTACTGCTGGGCGAGGAGGACGAGATTATGGAGCAGGCTCGCAAGCTGGACTTGCCTAACATTGCTCCGGAGTATATCATCAATCCGCGCAAGGCGCCCGATCTGGAGACTTTCGCCGAGACACTGGCCGAGCTGCGCAAGCGCAAGGGCATGACGCTCGACGAAGCACGCGAGAAGGTGAAAGACCCCCTCTACTACGGATGCATGATGATTAAGATGGGCAAGGCTGACGGCCAGTTGGCAGGTGCCCGCAACTCTACAAGCAATGTGCTGCGCCCCGCGTTGCAGATTATCAAGACGGCTCCCGGCATCAGCTGCGTCAGCGGAGCCATGCTATTGCTGACAAACACTCCTCAGTACGGCGAAGACGGTGTGCTGGTCATGGGCGACGTAGCTGTGACACCGGTGCCCGACGCACAGCAACTGGCTGAGATTGCCGTGAGCACAGCACAGACCTCCAAGGCCGTGGCCGGATTCAAAGACCCGCGAGTAGCCATGCTGAGTTTCTCAAGCTACGGCTCGGCAAAGCACGAGGTCGTGGACAAGGTTATTGAAGCTACCGCTATCGCCCGCCAGATGGCTCCCGACCTCCACATCGACGGTGAGCTGCAGGCCGACTGCGCACTGGTGCCGACGGTGGCAAAACTGAAGGCTCCCGGCTCTAAGGTGGCAGGCAAGGCTAACGTGCTGATTGTGCCGAGCCTGGAGGTGGGCAACATCGCCTACAAGCTGGTGCAGCGACTGGGTGAAGCACAGGCCATCGGCCCCGTGCTGCAGGGCATAGCACGCCCCGTCAACGACCTCTCGCGCGGATGCAACGTTGACGATATCTACAAGATGATTGCCATCACCGCCAACCAGGCCATCGCAGCAAAGAGAATATAAAAACAAATTGTAAATAGTAAATCGTAAAATCGTAAATGTATATACTTGTTCTTAATTGCGGAAGCTCGTCCATCAAATATAAGTTGTATAATATGGACGACAAGAGTGTTATTGCCGCCGGTGGCATTGAAAAGGTTGGCCTCGACGACTCGTTTCTGAAGGTTAAAGCGCCGGTGGCAGAGACTATCACTACGCCGGTTCCAACCCACGATGTGGGCGTGGAGCTTATCTTCAAGATGCTTACCGACCCCGAGAAGGGCGTCATCAAGAGTCTGAGCGAGATTGACGCTGTGGGACACCGCATCGCTCACGGCGGCAAGTTCACCGAGAGCCGCGTGCTCACACCGGAGGTGCTGGAGGAATGGAAGAAATACGAAGACCTCGCTCCGCTGCACAACCCCGCTCACCTGAAAGGCATCAACGCCGTCACAGCCAAGCTGCCCGACGTGAAGCAGGTCGGCGTGTTCGACACTTCGTTCCACCAGACGATGCCCGACTATGCCTACAACTACGCTCTGCCCTACCCCATCTGCGAGCAGTATGGCATACGCCGCTATGGCTTCCACGGCACCAGCCACCGCTATGTGCTGGCTCGCGCAGCCGAAATCTACGGCTTCGACCCCAAGGACAAGAATATCATTACATGCCACATCGGCAACGGCGCCTCGATAGCTGCCATCAAGGGCGGCAAATGCGTTGACACCACCATGGGCCTCACCCCGCTCGAGGGACTCATTATGGGCACCCGCACCGGCGACATCGACCCCTCTGCTGTGCTCTTCCTGCAGGAAAAACTGGGGCTGGACACCAAGCAGGCGTCTGACCTCCTCAACAAGCAGTCGGGCATGCTCGGCATCACTGGCAAATACTCCGACATGCGCGAGATACTGGCTGCAGCTGCCGATGGCGACCCACGCTGCCGACTTGCCATCAATATGTACAACTACCGCATCCGCAAGTATGTCTGCGCTTATGCCGGCATCATGGGCGGCGTTGACTATATCGTGTTCACCGCCGGCGTAGGCGAAAACCAGTATGAGATACGCGGCGGCAGCATGGCGGGTCTTGAGCACATGGGCATCGTCATCGACCCCGTCGCTAACAAAGCCAACCGCAGCCAGGAAGGCACCATCTCCACACCCGACAGCAAGGTCACGGTGTGCGTCATTCCTACCGACGAAGAGTTGCTGGTGGCTGAGGACACGCAGAAAGTCTAGAATTAATAATCATTTCCTTAATACTACTTACCATGAAAGCACTACGACGCACGCTGAAAAGCGCCGCCATGATGGCGGTGGTGGCATACGCCGCAATGATGATGGCCGGCTGCCAAGACAAGGTGGACGAGAGCGAGATGTACACCTTCACCGGAGAGACACTAACCAGTTACTTTGAAAAAAACAGCGAGGAGTTCTCTGACTTCGCCTTTATCCTCAAGAAGGTCAGACTCAGTCCCCGCTCAGCATCAACTATCTCCGACCTGCTGTCGGCACGTGGCAACTATACTTGCTTTGCCCCTACCAACGACGCTGTGCAGCACTACCTGGACTCCGTCTATCAGACCCGCGACTACGACATCACTCTCATCCCCGACTCGATGGCTGAGTATATTGCCCGCAACTCGATTATCGACAACGGCAACGGAGATGCCTACAAGTCCACCGACTTCCAGATTGGCGCCCTCGAGACCACCAACATGGACGACCGCTACATCACCATCTCATACGATACTCTCGTGGGCGGCACCACTGCAACCTATGTCAACAATAAGTCGCGCATCATCCATTTCGACCAGGAGATGACCAACGGCGTGCTCCACAAGGTTAACCACGTGCTGGAGCTCTCCACCGCCACGCTGCCAGCTCTCCTGGCGCAGACCGAAAACACACGCATCTTCTCCTTCCTGCTGCAGGTAACCTCGTGGGCTGACTCCATGCAGCTTTACCGCGACGACGACTACGAATACAACCACGTCGAAGTGGGATACGACCAAAACGGCACAGAGGTCAAAAACCCCGCACACCGCTACTACGGATACACAGCCTTCGTCGAGACAGACGAGACATTCCACGAGAAATGGGGCATCGATATGCCCGTAGTTGTCAACGGCATCATGACCAACAGCGAGACAATCCTCGAGCAGGTGGCTGCCAAGTGCGCCGAGGTGTACACCAACAACTCCTCCGACTACAAAAATCAGGACAACGCCGTCAACCAGTTTGTCAGCTACCACCTGCTGCCAGAGCGCATAGCGTGGGACAAGCTCGTCATCCATTACGCCGAGATGGGCTACGCCTACAACAACCCCACCCAGCTCACCATCGACTGCTTTGAATACTACGAGACCATGGGCAAGCAGCGCAGACTCATCAAGCTCACCGAGGGCAAGCAGACCGCAGGCAAGCGCATCAACCGATACGTCACCAAGCGCAACCTCAAGGACTACACCTACTCCGATGCTGACGTAGCCATACCGGGCATCCTTATCAACGAGGGCAATGAAGGCAGCAACTTCAACGCTCTCAACGGATTCTACTACACCATCGACGACATGCTCCTCTACACCCCCGACGTGCCAAACAAGGTGCTCAACGAGCGCATACGCTTCGACATGTCAGCGCTGCTGGGCGAGCTCATGACCAACGGCTACCGACGGCTGATGAGCTACCAAGCCATCCACATCCCCAAGGGCTATTTCAAAAACTTCGACTTCGAGGAGGGCTGCTCCTACAACTACCTCACAGGCTATGCCACTGGATGGCCCAACTTCCAGGGCGACGAGCACAACGTGACAGGACAGTATGACATGACATTCAAGCTGCCACCCGTGCCCTATGAAGGAACCTACGAGATACGCTGGTCTGTGCCCACCTACGACAACCGCGGTATGGCACAGCTATACCTCGGCAAAAACAAAAACAACCTCATACCCATCGGACTCCCCCTCGACCTCCGACTCTCGCCCTACAACCCCTCCATTGGATGCGGCATCGACACAGAGGATGAAGACCAAAACGACGAAAACGACAAGGCTATGCGCAACCACGGATATATGAGACCGCCCATCCACGACGGCATCACCTCGGGCGGAGTGGTCGTGCAGACTCTGCGCAACCCCAACGGCGTCGGCACCACCTACAACTATCAGCGACTACGCAAGATAATATGGACCGGCACCATCCGACCCACCGACGTGCTCTATCTGCGCATCAAGTCAGTGCTCGAAAACACATCCACTCAGTTCGTGATGGACTATATGGAGTTCGCACCCAAGAATGTCTATGCCGGAGTCGAAGCCGAAGACAAATGGTAATTATAGTTGACAGTTAACAATATGAAAAAAGCAACAATCCTGTTTTCTTTACTGTGCGTGGTAGGACTCTGCTCCTGCAACGGCAAGGCCGGCAAGGCTGACTATGTCACCAAAGCCATCTACAACATAAGTGAGACCCAGCCCTCCGGCATCACCGCCAAGATTAAGGACGGCAAGGTCTATGTCAGCGTCGATGCTGACCAGTTTGCCAAGGCACCCTTCGCCAGCGGTATGGACTATCGCCTCGTCGAGACCTCCTACGAGGTGCAGAACCTCGACGCCCCTATCGTGTCCATCCATATCGGCGACATCGGTCAGGACTACAACCCCGTGCTCTGCATGCTGCGCGGCGATGGCAAGGTGCAGATAGCCAGCCTCTTCGACGGCATCAGCCGCCTCGGCTTCTTCCAGGCAAGCTATCCCCTGCCCAATCTGAACAATATCGTGACATTCAAGGCTAAGACCTTCGACGACCACGTGGGCATCGCCGCCATCGATGGCGACGGCATGGAGCTCGAGATTCCCTACAATCCCGCAGGGCTGAGCGAATATGCCTATGCCACTTCCGTAGGCACCCAGCTGCGCCTCACCTTCACACCCGACTGGAAAATCATCTGCCAGCACTTCATCAGCGGTCCTGACGGCGGTGTGCAGGAGATAAAAGAATACGTAGGTGAATACACACTGGCCTATATCAACGACGAATACAACAACCAAGAGATAGGCTACACCATCCACACACTCTCCAACGTGCTCTCCGACGACAACGCCCCCAAGCCCCACGACAGCAAGGGCACCTTCCTACTACAGCATCTCGACGACACATCTATGCAGGTCAGCATCACTCCCCAGAAGGGCAACCTACTCCCCCTCCCCACGGGCAAGCCCGCCACCTTCACCCGCAACGAGCAGTAGCCCCTCACCTGCCCCATACAAAAAACAGCCCTCCTTTTCCGGGGGCTGTTCTTGTTTTTTCGGACGATGCGTTTGCCCCGTCAGGGGTGCAGGGGAATTTGGTGACTGCCGACAGGGAGCTTGCTCACTAAAGGCAGTAAACAAAGTCCACTGAAAAGCGCGCCAGCGCGAAACGCAGAGTCTTTTTCCTAATATTCGTTAGATTAGTTAGATCCGTGGTTAAAAAAATAAACTGTAAACCGTAAACAATAAACTGTGATTTATGTTTTTTCTTTCGTTCAGGACATATCCCGTAGGGATTGATGGTACAGATGAATGCTTTGACTGCTAGCTTGCTTGTAAGGAAAAGCATACAGCTACGGCATCAGAGACAAAGTCTCGGCCTGAACGAAAGGGTTTTTATTGTTTTTGTTTTCGTTTTCGTTATCGTTATCCTTTTCCTTTTCGTTTTCGTTTTACGAACTCTGCGACTGATTTATCCACTCCTGCTGCGGAGGAATCTGCGCATAAAAATAGTAGTACCAAAACGTGCCGCGGAACGACGCATCATTCTGTGCCGCATGAGCCTTGTTAAACTCCTTAAGCCGCTCGTCGATGGCAGGGTCGTAATGCAGCTCCGGCGACAGCCCCGACGGATTGACCAGACGCAGCACTGCTGCCGCCTCGGCGTAAGCTCTGGGCAGCGGCACATCCTTATATTTGTCGGCATACTCGTTAAGGATAATCCTGAACACCTCCAGGCGCTTCGTCAGCAGCAGACCGCACAGCAGATAGTCGAGCGCCGCCTTGTTGTCGCGGTCGTTCTCCACGTGCTGCACCATCTCCGTGTTGAAGGCAAACGCCATCGTGAAGCAGCCGCCGCGATGCGGCACACCGCTGTCCGGCCCCACCGTCTTGTCCAGCTTCGCGCGCTGCTCAGCCACGAAATCGCCGTTGTTCGACGTGCGCTCCAGCAGCCACAGATACTTCTCTGCCAGCGGCTTGTCGCCCATCGCCACGCTATACTCTGCCATGTGGCGCAGTGAGCCGGCGCAGAAGCCGCACGACGGCGACGCCATCATGCCAAACTGAAACGCCTGGTGGAAAGCCTCGTCCAAGAAACCCAGCTCGCGGTAAAACACACGCGAGAACTCGCTGGCTGGCGGCTGGTTCTCCAGTCGCGGGCAGAACAGCTCAGGCGAGTTGATGGGATAGAGAAACAGATTGTCGGGCAGCGTGCCCAGCCGTGCCTCCGCCAGCAGACCATATTGCAGGTATATATTGTTGTCTATGCTCTCGTTGCTGTTCACCTCGTCACGGAGCTGCTGCCACTCGCCCGCCTCGGCAAGCGCAGCATAGCGATATACCGTTTCCGACACCTGGTAGCCCTCGTTGTCCGCGATATGACTGTAGCACCACACGCCTGCCGCAACGCATGCCACAACACTCACCACCGCCTGCACCGATGCCTTGCCCACACGCGGCACAAACATCAGCACCACAGGCGCCGCCAGCAGTAGCAGCAGCTCGGTCACATACTCCCTCACCTCCGGCACAAACCACCAGCGGTTGTTGAAAGGAATAAATCCCAGATGGTCAGACGACAGCTTTATGCTCACCGCCGTGATGCCGATAAACACCAAGGGCAATACACAGTTGACCGCTCTCCGTAGTCCGTTGACCGTTGTCCGTTGACCGTTGACCCCTAGCACCGCGAGCAGCACCATCAGCAGCACCGTCACAGGGAAGGCAATAAACCAGAACGACAGCAGCCCCACCGCCGTTATCACCAGGCTCGTCACCCACCAGCGACACCGACGGCTGGCGTAGCCCACCGCCACCAGACTGCCGAAGAAGAAGATGCCCTCCAGCGTCACCGATGGCTTGTGCAGAAACAACCACGCCATGCCCACTGCGGGTATCAGCGCCACCACGGCCCACGAGCGCCTGCCCCATGCCTTGCCCACCATCGCTGCCAGCCATGTCATCAGCGCCAGCAGGCCTGCCTCCAGCGCCACGCCTACCGCAGCGCTCTTGAAGAACTGCAGCAGCCATGCTGTCAGGATACTGTTCAGACCGGGGTACATCGACAGGCGCAGCGACAAATGCTCAGGAGTCCACACAAAGAAGTTGAGATACTCCACCATCCTCTCCGAATGAGGATAGCCCGCCAGTCCGGCCGCCACAAACGCGAAAACCAATATCGCAGGCAGCAACGCACTGTTGGCCCAGCCCAAGACTCTCGGCTCTCGCCTCTCGACTCTCGGCTCTTGGCTCTTGGCTCCCTTCCTTACGGGGGAAGGGCTGGAGTGTGGTCTTTTCCTACTCATCTCTCACTACAAACAGTTCCGCCATCTCGTCCGGGTCAAACAAGATGTGCTCCTTTATAAACTCAGGAATATTATAGCTATACATACGCTGGCGGTTATGCTGCGGGTCGCGCTGCGGCAGCAGCATCGGCTTGGTGAATGCCTTGCCGTCCCAGTGGCTCAGAAACAGCCTCGTGTAGCGGCCGTCTATGCGCTTGCTGCTCATCACCACCCAGCGCCCGTTGCTGCTCCACGAGTGGTAGCTGTCCACGTCGTCGCTGTTTATCTCAGGCAGCTCCGCCACCTCCCTGCTCTCCAGGTCAATTATCTTGATGTCTGCCTCCTTATGGTGTATAGGGAAGGTGGCGCACTCCGCCCATGTAAACAGCAGGCGTTTGCCGTCGGGCGAGATGCGCGGAAACGATGCACTGCCCCCCTGTCGGCTCGCGCTGTAGATGGTGTCCACAGGCGCCCCCAGCTCGCCCGTCGCCTCATTGAAGGCCACGCGCACAATGCTGTAGTGCAGGTCCTTATATTGCATAGGCATCCTCACCGCCTTCCCCGTGCAGAAATAGAGCCACTTGCCGTCGGGCGAGAAAGCCGGGAACGTCTCCCAGCTCAGGCTGTCGCAGAAGCGCTCGTCGCACACCACTCTCTTCGCGCGTACATTATATAATATGATATCCGAGCGCTGGTCATACACCTCTATCTTGTCCTGCGAGTGCGCGTAAAACGACTGGCGCGTCAGGTTGCTGGAAAACACCACCCACTCGCCGCTCGGGTGCCACATTGGGTATGTGCCGCTCTTCTGAGGCCCCAGCTGCTCCAGCGCTATCTTCTCCAGGTGGCCGTCGTGATACACCACCGTGCCGCCACCCTTGCCACGGGCATGAAACACCATGCCCTTCTCGGCGTTGTAGTCGGCAAACGAGTGGCAGTTCACGCACCCGTTGTTGTTCTGCTTGTTGGTGATGATGGCTCGCTCGTCGAAGCATGTGAGGTCGCGCTCGTATATGCCCATGCGGCTCCACAGCTCGTAGCTCGGCGGTATCTGGCGATATGCCACCCAGCGGTCCACCTCGTCCTTGCACACCGTGATGTCAAAGGGCGCATACTCTATGCCCTCGGGAGCCGCGTCGGTCCATGCCGCCACGCTCACCCGTATCTTGCCGTCGCCCTTCAGCGCAGCCTCCACCAGGCGTCGCCAGTCGTCAGCGTCGATGTCCACGTAGCGGCAGCCGCTCACGCGCACCTCCTCGGTGCCCACCTTGAGCAGAGCCTGCAGGTGCGTAGCGTCAGTCACCTCGAAGTTCAGCGGGGCGATGTTAGCGGGCACGGTCACCCCCACATAGTCAGGGAATATTGGCGGCACATCACTTGATGAGCCACCAGCCTCGCGCCATCCTCCGCAGCTGCAGAGCAGGAGCGCAAGCGCTAACGATAACGCTAACGAAAACCTCTTCATCAATCCACTAAGCTAATTTTCTTCCCCCCTCTTTTCGGGAGGGATTGGGGGTAGGCCGCCATTAAGCCACTAAGCCACTAAGCCAATTTACTATTGTCTTTAACTTCTCGCTTGCGCAGCAAGCGTTAACTTCTTGCCCGCTTGCGGGCATTAACTTCTTTAACTTCTTACTAAGCCACTAAGCCCCTACACCAAATGCCTTATTATCTCCTCGCGCTCTCCGGGCAGCATGTCAATCACCGGGAGCTCAATCATCGTGTAGGCACCCGGCTGCTGCTTGAGCGAGGCCCGCGCCACGTTCACCAGCACCTGACCGGTAAGAGCGGGGTTGTTAATCTTCATGTTAAACTCAAAGAGCTGGTTGTGCGTCTTGCCGCTCACCCCCTTGCGCACCAGGTTCACGCCGTGGCCCACGTCGTTGAGAGCATCCACGCTGTCCACCTGCATCACGTGCGTCTCGTCGTTCACGAAGTAGGGGTCAGTCTTGATCGCATTCTCCACCGTGCGGAAGTCGGCGCCCTCCGCCAGCTCCACATACACCATGCGGCGGTGCAAGCCCGTGCCTATGGGTATCGTCACCGACAGCGCGTCCTTCACACCCTCTATGGCGCGTACAGCCACCGAGTGGCCCATCGAGCGACCGGGACCGAAGTTAGTGTAGCTTACACCCTTCGGGGCGAGGCTCTCCACCAGCGTGCGCACGATAGAGTCCGACCCTGGGTCCCATCCTGCGGATATGATGCTGACGGCACCGTGCTTCTTGGCCTCCGCGTCGAGAGTGCGGCGCAGATCCACTATCTTGGTGTGGATGTCAAACGAGTCCACCGTGTTGATGCCCAGCGCCAGGCACTGCAGCGCATACTCCTCCACCTTGCGGGTAGGAGTGGCGAGCACAGCCACCTGCACGTCGTGCAGCTCACTGATATTTTTCACTACGGGGTATGCAGCCAGCTCTGCGGGCTTGTCGGCGTCGCCGTTGCGGCGTACCACGCCCACGCACACACAGTCTTCGCTGGCCTCTATGGCCTGGAGGGTGTAACGGCCGATGTTGCCGTACCCGATGATTGCAATTCTAATCTTTTCCATATCACTTTATATATTATTTGGTTGTTTCTAATTCTTCTGCAAAGTTACAAAAAATTGCTCACATTTTCGACTAATTCCACGCGTTTTTTTCAACGAAAAACGCACTTTTTTCACGAAGGGGTCACGAAACGCTACTCCCCCTTGTTTTTTCTCACTTCAAACACCTGAAAACTGCAAAACTGCAACAAAACTGCAAAAAAAACAAAGGGGATATAGTCGTTCTCCATAGCTCTCTTATAGGGAATTATTTATATATATATACAAGTATATATATATAAATAATTTTATTCAAAAAGTAAACGCTGATAATCAGCGATTTAACTGATTTGATATAGTTGTAAAAAAACAACCTGCAAAATAAAAACTGCAAAAATGTTGCAGTTTTGCAGTTTTTGGAGAAGATACTTCTTTGTTCTCGTTTCGTGAAAGACCACTCGCAGAAATATTTAAGCCGTTCTCATTCTCACGAGAACAGTCCAAAATTTCACGAGAACGGTCTGAGTTTTCACGAGAACGGCTTTAGTTTGCGCGAGAGTGGCTTTATTTTGCATAAGAGTGGCCTTTTTCAAATTTTTTTTGTAATTTCGCAACTACAATAATGAGTCTTAACCCCTTAAAACTATAATGTGATGAAAAAACTTATTGCTATCGCTGCCCTACTGCTGGGTGTGCCTGTGTTCGCTCTTGCTCAGTCGGACCGCGAGCTGGCTGAGGCTCTCGCTGCCTCCGGCGGTGTAGGTGCAGCCGTTATGATTATCATCGGCCTGCTCTACCTCGCCCTGCTGGTGCTCGGCATCATCCTCTACATCAAGTTATGGATGATGAGCAACGACGTGCGCAAGCTGCGCAAGTATTTCGTTGATAAGATTGGCAATCCCTGATCTGACCTGACCTACCCTTTCCTGCCCGTCAGAAGGTAAAGGAAACGGGGGCATACCCACTGCAACAACACATAGGCCAGCACGCACACAACAACCGTCAGCACCGCTGCACCGACAAACTGCACGATGCACACCCAACCGTTGTCGCTGCCGGTCCATAACAGCTGCTTCGCCCATTCCACGGGACGACAACCGAGGAATGGGAGGGGTAGTGTGTGGAATGCGAAAAGGAAGAAGGAAAGGGATTGAACATTGAGCATTGAACATTGAGCATTGTCATACCCCCCCGTCTGCTTCGCAGCCACCCCCTCGCTACGCGACGCTTCCTTATCTATTTCCTCAAAGGGGCCCCGCCTGCAGGGGGAGTCTTTCTTCTTCATCCTTGTGAACAGGGCATAGGTGACGGGCACAGCGACAAGGAGGAAAGCGAAGTGGACATAGCGGTCAGCGGGCGTGCCGTCGGTGAGGATGTCGGCGATAAGGAGGGAGAGAGCCAGAATAATTGAACATTGAACATTGAACATTGAACATTGAACATTCTTTCTTGAACCCTTGAACCTCTTGAACTCTTGAACCCCTTGAACCATCGCCAAGCCATTGAGGCTGAACCACGCACCGATGCTAAACCACAGGCAGCTGCTGGGGCTGAAGCCGACAAGGGGTATCCAGATGCCCGTGACGGACAGCACCACCATGATGGCTATCCACCACACACGGAGCCTGAGCAGCGCCCAGCGGATGAGGGGCGTCATCACCACTATGACCATAAGGTCGCGTATAAACCACAGGGGGATCAGGATGGGATAGCTGATGGGCTTGGTGATGCCGAGTATGTTGGTGTTGGTGCCAGTGGTGTGCACATCCCAGAAGTTGTGGAGCCACTTGCCGTTGCCGAGAAACGTGTGGAGGCTGTCGCCCAGGCTGTGCCCCTGCATGGTGTGGTTCACCACGAGTCCTATCACTGCCAGCACACAAAACAGCACATAGGGCACCAACAGGGTGCGCACGCGACGGCGAAGCTTGGTCTTAATTGACCATTGACCATTGACAATTGACAATTGACCATTATCTCTCGGCGATGGAGAGTTGAAGAAGAGGAAGCCGGAGATCATGAAGAAGAGGGGCACGGCGATGGCTGCCAGCTCGTTGATGGTGACGCACGCAAACAGGCGCCACGCATCCATGGAGGTGAGGCTACCCCACCCTATCTGAGTGCCGTCCACCTGCATGTGCAGATGGATGAGAACTATGCACACTGCCAGAGGCAGGCGCAAACGACGGATGGTGGTAGAGTCATTGACCATTGAACATTGAACATTGAGCATTGTCCGTTGTCCGTTGACGCTTCGCTCTATTTGTTCTTTTTCCTGAACTCGATGGGAGTGCAGCCGAGATGCTGACGGACGAAGCGCCCGAAGAAGGAGGGGTTGGGAAACTCCAGCCGCTGCGATATCTCCTTGCTCGAGAGAGTGGTGTTCACCAGCATCGAGCGTATCTTCTCCACAAGCTGCTCGCGTATCCACCGCGACGGCGTCTTGCCAGTCTGCTGCTTGCAGATGGAGGCAAGGTATTTGGGCGTGATGCACAGAATATCAGAGAAATACTTCACGCTGTGGTGGCGCGACTCGTCCTCCACAAGCATCAACAGAAACTTGCGCACAATGGCCTTGGCATGGTCGGAGGTGGCTGCCATCTCGGGCATCGTGATTGCCTTGCCCTGACGCTGCCGCTGGATGATAGCCAGAAAGTCGTAGATGGCAGCGGTGAGCATACCATCGAAGGAGCGGCTGAAATACTCATGGCGAGGCATGTGGAGCTTGCGCTCAAAGATGTCCTTATAGGTGGCATAGACCTCATACTCCTCCTCAGACAGCTGAAGCACGGGGTTGTCGGTAACGTAGAGGAAGGTGTCCATAGCCTTGTTGTCGGTGTGGATTATCTCATCGACACGGCGGTTGGAGATGCACATGATGTCACACACAAAGTCATAACTGAACATGCCGTTGCTGAGCACCTGCATACCATTGCACAGTATCAGATTTCCCTTATAGGCCATGTGAGTGCGGCCATTGATGCTCATTTGCACCCTTCCCTCGCGGCAATAGGCCACAAGCAACATGTTGAGGCGAATGGCTGGCCAGTCTTCACTTACGCGCTGGATATTGTCGATGATTATCACATCGTCGTTGGCATAGCGCAGCTCGCCAAGCTCGTCATCGTTAAGAAACGCGGAATGCTCCACATTCAGTACATCGGATGGTATCATATTCTGTTTCATGCGGCGAAGGTACGAACTTTTGGACATACAATATGTCCCTATTGGGGCAAAAAATGTTCTCAGAGTAATATTTTTTGCATTTACTGACAAAAAGAACATTTACTGCGTTTTTTAGAACATTTTTCTTTGCGTTGTGTAGTATAATTTTGCATGTCCAAAAACGAATTATGATGAAAATGTTCGAAAGTTCGAAAGTTTTAACGGTTATTGGCTGTTGCCTAATGACTCTTGCCCTCGCCTCGTGCGGCGGCAAGAAGGAAGAGGCCAAGCCGATACCGGTGGTGGTAAAGACAGAGGTGGCCAACGAACAGATTGGCTTTGGCAACCGCACCTACGTAGGCGTGGTAGAGGAAGAGTCGAGCACCGCCGTCAGCTTTACGGGTAGCGGCATGCTCACCCGAGTGTATGTAAGCGAAGGGCAGCGAGTGGGACGCGGTCAGCTCATAGCCACCATCGACCCCACACAGGCTCGCAATATGCTGCGGGCCGCAGAGGCACAGATGGCTCAGGCCAACGACGCCTACAACCGAATGAAGCAGCTATACGACAACAACGCCCTGCCCGAGATAAAATGGGTGGAGACACAGAGCAAGGTGGACCAGGCCAAGGCACAGCTCGACCTGGCACGCAAGAATGTCGCTGACTGCGCTGTACACGCTCCCTGCAGCGGAGTGATAGGCAGCCACGTGATGTCTGCAGGCGAGACAGTGCTGCCCGCCATGCCCGTGGCTACCATATTAAATATAAATAATGTGAAGATAAAGGCCAGCGTCCCCGAGAAGGAGATGGCATCAATACTCCCCAACACACCCACCCGCATCACCGTAGAGGCTCTGCAGACCTCCTATCAGGGAGGGCGGATAGAGAAGGGCGTCGAGGCCGACCCCCTCACCCACACCTACGACATTCGCATACTGGTGCCCAACAAGGGGCAGCAGCTACTGCCGGGCATGGTGTGCAACGTAGAGATAAAGGGCAGCGGACTCGCCGACCATGACAACGGCGGAGTGACAGTGCCCATCACAGCAGTGCAGCAGGGAGCCGACGGCGACAAGTTCGTATGGCTCATGGTCAGCGGCAAGGCTCACCGGCAGCAGGTGCAGCTCGGAGCCAGCAAAGGCGACCGCATTGCCGTGAGTAGCGGCCTCAAGCCCGGCGATGTGGTCATCATCGAGGGATTCCACCGACTGAGCGAAGGAACAGCAGTAGAAAGATAACGATAACGCAAATGAAAAACACCGACTGGGTTGCATGGCTGATGCGCAGCTACCGCATCACTTTTCTGATAATAGGACTGCTGCTGGTGCTCGGCTTCTTCGGCTTCCGCCGCATGGCGAAAGCTGAGTTTCCTGATATGGTAATCCGCCAGGGCGTGGTGGCTGCCGTCTATCCCGGCGCTACCGCAGAAGAGGTGGAGGAGCAGGTGGCACGACCACTGGAGCGATACCTGTTTACCTTCGACGAGGTGAAACGCCACAAGACCACCACCACATCCAAAAACGGCATGTGCATAGTAATGGTGGAGCTGCAAGACAATGTGCAAAACAAAGACGAGGTGTGGTCCAAGATACGCCACGGTCTCAATGCATTCAAGATGCAGGGACTGCCGCAAGGAGTGGTGGCACTGGCAGTAAACGATGACTTCGGCTCCGCATCCGCACTGCTCATAGCCATAGAGAGCGACAACCGCTCATACCGCAACCTCAAAAGCTACAGCGACGACCTGGCCGACGCACTGCGACGCATACCCTCGGTGAGCAACGTGGTGCTCTACGGCAACACCAAAGAGCAGATAACCATCTACGTCGACCAGCAGCGACTCAGCGCATACGGCATCGGCAAGGCTGCCGTCATGCAGGCACTACACGCCGCCGGCAACACCACCGCAGCCGGATCAGTCAGCGGACAGGAGAAAGACATACCCATACACATCAAGCCCGCCGCTAGCAGCGAAGCGGAGATAGAGAACATCATCATCTATTCCGACCCCCAGAACCACGTGGTCAGAGTGAAAGACGTGGCACAGGTAAAGCGCGAATACGACACCGACGAGAGCTACATACAATATAACAGCCACCCATGCGTGCTGCTCAGCCTCGAGATGATGGAGGGCAACAATATCGTGCAGTATGGCAAAGACGTGCAGGCCGTGCTCGACGACTTCCAGCAAAACAAGCTGCCCAGCGACGTCACCGTGAGCCGCATAGCCGACCAGTGTAAGGTGGTGGAGAACAGCGTAGCCGACTTTATGCTCAATCTCATAGAGTCGATGCTCGTCATCGTGATAGTGATGCTCATCCTGTTCCCGTGGCGAACCGCAGTGGTGGCAGGAGTGATGGTGCCACTGTCCACATTCATCAGCATCGGCATCATGTATCTGATAGGCACACCGCTCAACACCTGCACACTGGCAGGACTGATTATCGTGCTCGGAATGGTGGTGGACAACGCCATAGTGGTGCTCGACGGATATCTCGACTTCATCAAAAAAGGCATGTCGCGATGGCACGCCGCAGCCCACTCCGCACAGAAGTATTTCATGCCGATGATGCTGGCCACACTGTGTATATGCGTGATATTCTTCCCCTTCCTCTTCACCCTCACCGGCGTGATGAAAGACTTCATCTTCTGGCTGCCCTGGACCATCTTCATCAACCTGATGGTGTCGCTGCTGCTGGCAGTGGTGTTGCTGCCCAAGCTGGAGCTCATCCTCATCAAGCCCAACACCGTGAGGCGCAAGACCGACAAGAAAGCCTTCACCGATCATGTGCAGGACTTCTACAACCGTGTGCTCAAATGGACCTTCCGCAATCCCTGGCTCACCATCATCGGCGCTGTGGCACTGGTAGTTCTCTCAGTGGTTGTGATTGTGCCCAACCTTAAGATACGCATGATGCCCACCGCCGACCGCGACCAGTTTGCCGTGGAGATATTCCTGCCGGAGGGCAGCGGACTCAAGGACACCCGAGCCATCGTGGACTCCATAGAGACAGTGCTGCGCAAAGAAGACAAGGTGGTCAGCATCACCAGCTTCGTGGGATGCTCATCGCCACGCTTCCACCAGGCATACGCCCCAAAGGTGGCAGGGCGCAACTATGCCCAGCTAATCGTCAACACCAGCTCGCAGTATGCCACCCTCGATCTGCTCGACCGACTGGAGCCCCTCTACAGCGAGCGCTATCCCAATGCCTTCGTCAAGTTTAAGCAGCTCGACTTCCAAAACTTCAACCCCTTTGAGTATCGCTTCTACGGCGACAATATCGACTCACTGCGCGTGGTGAGCGAGCGCATGATGGCACGTATGCGCCAGATGCCCGAACTGATGAATGTGCATGCCGACTGGGAGGAGCCGCGACCACTGATTGAGGTGGAGCTCGACCCCGTCAGCTCCTCGCAGCTGGGCATCAATCGCACCATCACCGAGCTGCAGCTCGCCATTGCCACCGGCAACACCAAGATGGGACAGCTGTGGGAGGGCGACTATGAGGTGCCGCTCGTACTTAAGGACATCGGCAACAGCACACTCGACTGCGACGACATCAGCAATCTATATGTAGGATACCACGCCACCACCGGCGTAGCCCTGCGACAGGTGGCTACCGTGGCTCCCGCATGGGGCGCCGCCAACATCATTCACCGCGGAGGAGAGCGCTGCATCACCGTGACCTGCGACCTCAAGCGCAACATACTGCCCAAGCCGCTCCACGAACGACTGCAGCAGATAGCCACTAGCGAGATAACACTGCCACAGGGAGTGCGCTTCGAGGTGGGAGGAGAGCCCGAAAACGATGTCGAGACGGGAGGACACATCATCACCGGCTTCATCATAGCCCTCATCATCGTGTTCTTCTTCATCCTGTTTAACTTCCGCAAATACAAGCTCACCATCACCTGCATGGTTGCCATACTGCTCATGCTGCCCGGTGCGCTGCTCGGACTGTGGCTCATGAACCGCACCGTGGGACTGACATCCATCTTCGGATTCATCACCCTGGTCGGCATGATAATGCGCAACGAGATACTCATCTTTGAGCACGCCAACGATATGAGGCAGCGCGGACTCAGTGTGCGCGATGCTGCCTACGATGCAGGACGACGACGCATGGTGCCCATCTTCCTCACCACAGCCACCACAGCCGTGGGAGTGGTGCCGATGATTATCGCTGCCACCAACTTCTGGATGCCTGTGGGCGTGACTATCTTCGCCGGAGGCATAGGCGCGCTCATTCTCGTGGTCACCGTGCTTCCCGTGGTGTATTGGAAATTGTTTGACAAATAGCATACCCCCTCCCAAAGAGCAGGGAGTAACGAAAACAAAATAAATTTCAAATGAAAAAGCTGTTCCTAATAACGGTTATTGGATTTTGCTTGACAGCCACTGCCTCTGGCCAGACGCTGACGCTGTCGCAGTGCCTTGACAGCGCACGAGCTCACAACCGCACACTCCAAAACGCTGCACTTGCCATCGAGCAAGCCAACTTGCAGGTCAGCGAGGCACGCACCAAATACTTCCCACAGATATCCGCCAACGTCATGGCCTTCCACGCCTTCGACAAGCTAGTCAAAGGCGACGGCGTCATCCCACCCGAGGTAGCCGCCATCTCCCCCGCATTGGCCGACTATGTGGGACAGCCCTACACTGTGCGCGAACTAAGCAGTGCCTACACCGCCACCCTCACTGCCATGCAGCCCATCTATACCGGCGGACAACTGCGCACAGCCAATCGCCTCGCAGCCCTGCAGCGCGACGTGGAGGAGCTCAAGCTACACCTGCAGGAACATGAGCTCGAGCAGAAAATCATAGAGAACTACTGGCAGATAGCTGCCGTGAAATATAACCTCACCACCCTCGATGCCGCCGACCGTCAGGTGGCAGAGGTGCACCGCCAGGTAGAGCAGTTTCTCAGCGCCGGAATGTGCACCGACAACGACCTGCTGCGCGTCAAGCTGCGGCAGCAGGAGCTAGCCAGCCAGCGTCTGCGCCTCGACAATGCCAAGCATGTTCTGCTGCTGCTCCTTGCCCAGCAGATAGGCCTCGCTGATAAGAAGATAGATATTGAATTAGGCGAGAGTTCAAGGGTTCAAGAGGTTCAAGGGGTTCAAGAGGTTCAAGGAGTTCAAGGGTTCGAGAGTTCGAACAGGGAAGAGCTCTCCCTCGCTAACAAAGCCATTGAGGCAGCCAAGCTGCAGGTGAAGATAGAGCGTGCCAAGCTCATGCCCACCGTGGGAGTAGGACTGATAGGCTACAACACCGGACTCGGCGGACTCTCCTCACGGGCTCGCAGCATCGTAAAAGACAATATGCTTAACGCCATGGTGGCAGCCACCGTCAGTGTGCCCATCAGCAACTGGTGGGGCGGCAGCAAGGCCATAAAGCGCCGACAGCTCGAGGTGCGCCGACAGCAGAACAACCTGCTCGACCTGCAGGAGCAAATCAACGTAGATATTGAGTCAGCACGCGCCGACCTCTCGCAGGCCACCAAGCAGATAGAAATAGCACAGGCTTCCGTGGACCAAGCCACCGAAAACCTGCGCATCACCACTTTGCAATATCGTGCTGGCACTGCCCCCCTCACCGATTTGCTCGATGCCGAGACTCTTCATCGCCAGGCGCAGAACTCGCTCAACAATGCTCGCGCCGATTATCAGCGCAGCAAAGCAATATACCAGCTGAAAAGCAGATAGCGGTTCTTTATTGCCCTCCCCTGATGATGATATCGCAATAGCCTAAAGCGTAACATCAATGCTCTGCGTAGTGTTGCGCTCCATTGCGGGAAGGCTCAGTATCTTGTTGTAGGTGTGGCTGTCAACCGTGTCGGGCAGCACTGAGTGGCAGCGTATATCCACTGAGAAATTGTCGGCCCCTGTTGGCAGCACAGGCACGAAGACAGTCCGCTTTTCGCCTCCGGGAATATGGAACACAGCCGACGCTTCCTTGGAGAATGTCAGGCTCACAGTGCGTTGAGCCTTGGTATTTGAGGTCTGAGGCTTGATGCTTGATATCTTACCATCAAAGTCCGGTAACTCTATCTGTCCATTGAGCCTGTAGTTGTCGCTGGTAACGACGACCTCGTCCACCGCCACTGCGCCCTCATTGGCGTTGCTCAGGTTCACCTTCACTGCGGCACATAGGTTTTGCAGCTGCAGTGTGTCGCCCCTTGTGGCGGAGTAGCCTACCATCGGCACATTGATTACCTGTCGGCTGTCGTACATCGAGGTAGTGTAGGCGGCGGGGACAGTACACTGGAGAGTGAGCGATGGAGGAACGGGGAAGAAGGTAGAGGCGTCATTATTGTCCTTATAGCTGACATTAACATCGTTTACACCCGTGGCAGCCCAGACAGGCATGTCTTTGGCAAGCGAGCTGACGTAGGAGTTCATGATGAAGGTCATGTCGGCCATCGACACGACGGGCACGCTGAGCATCGTCGATTGGTTGTTGGCATTGATGCTGCCCACCACCATCTTGTCGTCAGCGGCCCACTGCATGCGCGGCACCGTATTGTCTCGGTAGTCCTCCAGGGCGAGCCACAGCCCCACGAGGTTGCTGCCACCGTTCATCGTCTCGTCCCAGTAGCGGCACCAAAGCATCTGGTTCTCGGTGGCTCGATGCAGCGTGTAGTCGCCGTCAGCATCGGTGCCCTCCATCATGCCGTCGGCATAAGTCAGCTTGCGTGTACGCTCGGTGCCTCTCGTTTCCTTGTCGAGGAGAATGGTAAACGAGCCGTCTTTATCCGTGGTATATGTGAAGGTGCCGTCCACATTGCCTCCATACACATCCATCGGCTCCTCCGAGTCGTCGGGGAGCAGAAACTTATACCAGTAGCCGGTGCCGTTGCTGTTGAAGTGATAGGCTTGCACGATGCGCGAGTAATCGGCGGTCTCCAATGAGTCTTCAACAACATAGTCGGCATACCAGTCTCCACTCATCTGGTAAGTTATCTCCAACTCGTTTTTGCAACTAACGAAAAACAATAACGATAACGAAAACGGAAACAATAACGAAAACAGAAACTTTTTCATCAATCAATCTGTTTTATTGCATTTTGAACACATAGTCGTAGCTGTAGGTGCGGACATAAGCCTTGCCATCTTTGGGCACCACATAGTCCACCGACTTTCTCACCGACAGCTTCTGCAGGCGCTGACCGCTGTATTTGTCGACCACGTAGAGGTAGTCGGGCTCGCTGGTCATGCCGTAACCGCAGATGATGGAGTTGCCAACGATGGCAAAGCCGGAGTTGCATGTCATGGGCTGCGTGGTCCATACGATGTCGTGGTTCTCCATGTCGAAGGCAGTGATGTAGCCTGTCTGATAGCCCGCGCCGTCGGAGTAGCCATTGGTGCCGTGGGCGATATAGAGTATGTTGCCCTCAATGACGAAGTCGTGCACCATCTGGGTGTTGCCCATCAGCGTTGTCTTAGGCGAGAACTTCCACGGCTCGAAGTCGTAGGCAGCGTAGAGTGTTGTCTCGTCCTCGTCGGTGATAACTACCTTGCGTGCATTGCCCCAGTTCTCGCCGTAGGTAGTTACCAGATAGCCACCTGTGGCGTAGCTGTAGCGTCGGGTGTATTGGCCCATAGGAAACTCGTGGCGTGTCTCTCTGAGGGTAAGACCGTTGCGGGTGAGCCACTCCTCTACGTCGGTTATCTGGTTCTGACGACACGACAGCAGAGTGAGGCGCACTTGTTTGCGGCTTGTGTTGCGCTTGAGCATATGACCCTTAAAGTCAAGCGCCGGCATAGGCGCAAACGACATAGTCTGCACCTCGGCGGGGTTGAACGGCCCCATGGGCGGCAGCTTATAGTCAGCCTTGAAGACGCCGTCGCGCTGAGGATAGGTCACCACCGCAGTAGTGGTGCGTTTTTTGGTCTGTGCCAATGCCATATTGGACACTAAGCATTGGGCACTGAACACTAACAGGAAAATGAGTAGCTTTTTCATATGTGGTTTAAGGTTTGATATTTTTTTAGAAGTTAGAGAAGTTATGTTGCTGCAAATATAGTTATTTTTTGACAAAAAACAAGGATTTTCTTACAAAAATGGTCGCAAATAAAA
>JAGCTG010000038.1 GCA_017963785.1 Bacteroidaceae bacterium
AATTCGTTTCATTTTTAGATAAAAGTTAGAAAATTCTTATGCAAAATTAGGTATTTTACTCCAAAGCTCCCAAGAAAAAGCGCCAAAGTTTACATAAACAGCTAATTTTCTCTCTAAAATTCGGTCATTACAAAATAATTCACTATGAACCCCTCTCGTTATCGTTTTTGTTTTCGTTAGCAGCCCCCCCCCTTCCTCATCGCGGGCTTGACCCGCGATCTCTGGGATTGCGGCTCGGAGGCCGCAATGAGGGGGAGGCTGTTTTCGTTTTCGTTTTCGTTTTTAGAAGTTATCGCTTCGCTCAGAAGTTATCGCAGCTGCGCTGCTAGAAGTTATCGGAGCCTGCGGCTCCTCGGAAGTTATCGCTTCGCTCGACGATAGTCGTTTTCTAAGCCATTAAGCCACTAAGCCATTAAGCCATTAAGCCAATTTACTATTGTCTTTAACTTCTCGCTTGCGCAGCAAGCGTTAACTCCTTGCCCGCTTGCGGGCATTAACTCCTTTAACTTCTTAAAAATAATTTTCGTTATCGTTATCGTTTTCTCACTTTTCCCCTCCATTATATTTGGTAGATATCGGATTAATTCGTAATTTTGCGCCAATATAAAATAAACAAGGTATTATGAAACTCAATGGAAAGATAATCCTCTCGGCCGTAGCCATGCTGCTCGCAGGCAGCACCCACGCCGACTTTGCCCCGCTGATGGAGGGCTACAAGATGAGCAATAACGTCAAGGCTCCCAAGGGCGACGAATGGAACAACCCCGCCCTCCTCGGCCTCAACAAAGAGATGCCCCGCTCCTGGTTCTTCTCCTTCGACACCAGAGACAACGCCCGCAAGGTGCTGCCCGAAAACTCAGTCTATTGGAAGAGCCTCGACGGAGTGTGGAAATTCCACTTCGCCTCGAGCCCCGACCGTCGCCCGCAGCGCTTCTACCGCACCGACTTCGACGACTCCGGATGGGACGACATCAAGGTGCCGGGCAGCTGGAACGTACAGGGCATCGACAAGCACGACGGCAGCCGCAAATACGGCAGCCCCATCTACGTCAACCAGTGGACCGTCTTCCACACCGAGCGCACCGTCGGCGACTGGCGCAAGGGAGTGATGCGCGACAACCCCGCCAACTACACCGCCCACGAATACCCCAACGAGGTGGGCAGCTATCGCCGCAGCTTCGAACTGCCCGACAACTGGGATGGACGCGAGATATACATCAGCTTCGACGGCGTCGACTCTTTCTTCTATCTATGGATCAACGGACAGTATGTCGGCTTCAGCAAAAACTCACGCAACGCCGCTCGTTTCAATATCACTCGCCATGTCAAGAAGGGGCGCAACGAGGTGGCCGTCGAGGTCTATCGCCTCAGCGACGGCTCCTTCCTCGAGGCGCAGGACATGTTCCGCCTACCCGGCATCTTCCGCACCGTGGCTGTCTATAGCCTCCCCAAGGTGCAGGTGCGCGACATGGTCATCATCCCCGACTTCGACCACGACTACCGCAACGGCATGCTGCGCATCACCTCCACCGTGCGCAACCTCACCAACCGCAAGGCCGAGGAGTACCGCCTCCGCTACTGGCTCTACGCCAACAACCTCTATCAAGACGACAACACACTCGTCAGCACCACCGAGAGCCCACTCTTCACCATCAGCAAAGAGAGCGACTGGCAAGACCTCACCGCCATCTATGTCGCCAGGCCCAAGAAGTGGTCCGCCGAGGAGCCCAACCGCTACACCATCGTCGCTGAGCTCATCGACAAGCGCGACCAGATTGTCGAGACCGTCAGCACCACCGTCGGCTTCCGCAAGGTTGAGATAAAGGAGACTCCTGCCGACAGCGATGAGTTCCGCAAGGCAGGGCGCTACTACTACATCAACGGCAAGACCGTCAAGCTCAAGGGCGTCAACCGCCACGAAACCAACCCCGCTCTCGGCCACGCCATCACACGCGACCAGATGGAGAAAGAGGTCATGCTCATGAAGCAGGCCAACATCAACCACGTGCGCAACTCCCACTATCCCGACGCACCCTACTGGTACTACCTCTGCAACAAATACGGCATCTACCTCGAGGACGAGGCCAACATCGAGAGCCACGAATACGGCTACGGCAAGGAGAGCCTCTCTCACCCCGAGGAGTGGCGACCCGCCCATGTGGCCAGAGTCATGGAGATGGCCCACAGCAATGTCAACAACCCCTCCATCGTCATCTGGAGCCTCGGCAACGAGGCAGGCCCCGGCCACAACTTCGTCGCTGCATACGACAGCCTCAAGCGTTTCGACACCAGCCGCCCCGTGCAGTATGAGCGCAACAACAGCATCGTCGATATGGGCTCCAACCAATACCCCTCCGTAGAACAGACACAGCAGATAGCCGATGGCACAAAAGGCTACAAATACCCCTTCCATATCTCCGAATACGCCCACTCCATGGGCAACGCCGTCGGCAACCTCGCCGACATCTGGAACGCCGTCGAGAGCAGCAGCTTCATCTGCGGCGGAGCCATCTGGGACTGGGTAGACCAGGGCATCTGGAACTACACCCCCAGCGGACTGCGCTACATGGGCTACGGCGGTGACTTCGGCGACTCGCCCAACGACGGACAGTTCGTCATGAACGGCATCATGTTTGGCGACCTCGAGCCCAAGCCACAGTACTACGAAGTCAAGAAAGTCTATCAGAATATCGTGGCCAAGATGATTGACGTCGAGACCGGCGAGATAGAGATATTCAACAAGAGCTACTTCACCGACCTCACACAATACCTCGGCGAGTGGAGCCTCTGGAAAAACGGCAAGCAGGTCAATGTCGGCGAGCTCAACCTCGACGGACTCACACCCCGCACACTCAAGAAGATGGAGCTGCCCTACGACTACGACGAGCTCGACCCCGAGGGCGAATACTTCGTCAAGCTGCAGTTCATCCTCAAGCACGCCACACCATGGGCCGATGCCGGCTACGTGCAGGCTGAAGAGCAGTTCCTCATCAAGAGCGCCGACAAACCCGTCATCGCTGCCGACCATCCCGACCTCAGAGCCCTCAACCTCAACTCCTCTTCCGATGCCATTAGCATCAAGGGCCAGAACTTCAACATCGTCTTCAACACCGCCGACGGCTCCATCAACACCCTCGAGTACGACGGCATCGATGTCATCACCCCCGACTGCGGACCGCGCCTCAACGCCTTCCGAGCCTTCACCAACAACGACAACTGGTTCTACTCCAAGTGGTTCACCAACGGACTCCACAACCTCCGCCACCGGGCCCTCGACCATCAGCAATACACCAACCCCGATGGCTCCGTCACCCTCGCCTTCACCGTCTGGAGCCAGGCACCCAATGCCGCCCGCCATGTGGGAGGCACCGACATGAACCGCTACGGACCCTACCAGAGCCGTATAGAAGAACTCACCGACCAACCCTTCGGCCCCGACGACTTCCACTTCCTCACCCGACAGCTCTACACCGTCCACCGCGACGGCTCCGTTGAGCTACAGGCCAGCATCCAGACCAGCGACCCCATACTCGTGCTGCCGCGACTCGGCTATCAGATGCAGATACCCGCCAGCCTCTCACGCCTCGAATACTATGGCCGAGGCCCCGCAGGCAACTACAACGACCGATGCACAGGCTCCTTCATCGAGCGCTACACCAGCACCGTGCGACAGCAGTTTGAGCACTTCCCCAAGCCGCAGGAGATGGCCAACCACGAAGACACCCGATGGTGCGCACTCACCAATCCACAGGGCGAGGGAGTCCTCTTCATCGCCGACGGACAGATGAGCATGCAGGCGCTTCCCTTCTCAGCCGTCGATATGACCACCGCAGCCCATATCTACGAGCTACAGCGTGGCAACACCACCTACCTCAACCTCGACCTCGCAGTCACAGGCCTCGGAGGCACCTCCTGCGGACAGGCGCCGCCCTTCCAGCGCGATAGGGTAGTGGGGCCAGCCCACACCTTCGGCTTCATCATACGCCCCATCCGCGACACCGAAAACCGCGGCAACCTCACCAACGTGCGCCCAGCCTCCTGCGCCATGCCGCTCATACAGCGCGACGCTAAAGGCGAGCTCACCATCACCTCATCCGGCGCCGACTCCATCGTCTATACCATCGATGGCGGCCCCGAGCAAGGCTACACCGCACCCTTCTCCTTCAAGCAGGGAGGCACCGTCAAGGCATGGCCCGCAGCAAGCACCGTAGCTGCCACCACCATGACCTTCGACAAGATTACCACCATACAAATCAAAGCCATCAACGCCAGCAGCGAAGAAAACAAGGCAGAAGACACACCCGCCGCTAACCTCACCGACAACAACCCCTCCACCTTCTGGCACACCATGTACTCCGTCACCATGGCAAACTTCCCCCATTGGGTGGACTTCGACTGCATGGAGGTCAAGAGCCTCACCGGCTTCACCTACCTGCCACGCCAGGACAGCCCCAACGGCAATATCAAAGACTACGAAATCCTCGTCAGCCAAGATGGCGTCAGCTGGAGCGAGCCAGTGGCCAAAGGCACCTTCGCCAACAACCAGAGCCTCAAGAAAGTGCTCTTCGCACAGCCCGTCCAGGCACGCTATCTGCGCTTCCGCGCACTCTCCAATCAGGCTGGCAACGACTACGCCACCGGGGCCGAGTTCAACATCATGGCCGAGTAACTTCCCATTAACTCCCCGTTAACTTCCAGTTAAAAATCCTTAAACCATTTGCACAATTAAGATAAATGTCGTAATTTTGCACGCCGAAAAAACTCTCGACTCTAGACTCTTGACTCTCGACTCTTGACTCTTGACTCTTGACTCTTGACTCTTGACTCTAGACTCTCGACCCCTCGACCCTCACCTCATGACAAATAAACTCTGCCTTCTCGCCCTTGCGGCAACACTCCTCACCTCTTGCCACACCATCAACACCGTGCTCAAGAGCAACGACCGCGAATATAAGTTCGAGGTCGCTAAGCGGATGTATGCAGAGGGCAAGTATGGCAACGCCTATATCGTGCTCGACAATATCCTGCCCAGTATGCGCAACACCAAGCCGGGTGACGAGGCTCTCTTCCTAGCCGGCATGTGCAAGTACTATTCGCAGGACTACGACGCAGCCAGCGAGATATTCAAGCGCTACTACAACCGCTCATACCCCCTCGGGCAGTTCGTCGATGAGGCACGCTACTACAGCGCACTCGCTTACTACGAGTCCACCTATCCCGCGCGGCTCGATCAGAGCGGTACCTACGATGCCATGCGCGAGATACAAAACGCCATGGAGCAAAACCCTGACAGCAAATACTACGACGCCCTCAAGGACATGCTCTTCCAGCTCCAGGAGCGCCTCGTGGAGAAAGAATACCTCGCCGCCAAGCTCTACTTCGACCTCGGCGACTACTTCCTCAACTGCCTGCAGGGCGGCAGCAACTATGAAGCCTGCGTCGTCACAGCCCAAAACGCCATCCGCGAATATCCCTATTCGCCCCGCAAGGAAGACTTCGCCATACTCGTGCTCAGAGCCAAGTTCGAGCTCGCCCAGAGCAGCGTGGAGAGCAAGAAATTTGAGCGCTACACCGACACCGTCGACGAGTACTACGGATTCATCAACGAGTTCCCGCAGTCCCGCTTCCTCAACGATGCCAAGCAGATATACGAAAAATCCGAGAAAGAGCTCCGCAGCCAGCGCCTCCAGAAATACAACCCCGACGACAGTATCTGAAAGGTTAGCGGTTAGCGGTTAGTGGTTAGTGGTTAGCGAAAATAAATAGCTAAATAGTTAAATCGTATATAAATAGCAAAAGCGTGTTATAGTAAATCGCAAAATAGTAAATTACTTGATTTTTTTCTTAATATTCGGACGATGCGTTTGCCCCGTCAGGGGTGCAGAGGTCTTTGATGACTGCTGGTGTGAGCTCGCTCACAAGAAGCGGTAAGCAAAGACAACTGGAAAGTGCGTCAGCGCGAAACGCAGAGTCTTTTTCCTAATTTTTGTTATTCTCTAATTCTCTAATTCTAGATAAATAAAGATCCGTGTAAATCCGTGAGATCCGTGTTCTAAAAAAAATAAATCTCAAATCTCAAATTTCAAATCTCAAATAAACAACAATGGACTACAAAAAGACCAAAGCACCCGTGACCACCAAGACCCGCAACCTGATGGACTTTGCAGACACCACGGGCAACATCTACGAGAGCGTAGTAATCATGGGGAAGCGCGCCAACCAGATCGCTTCCGACATAAAGACCGACCTCACACAGAAGCTCAAAGAGTTCGGTGGCAAGAACGACTCCCTCGAAGAGGAGTTCGACAACCGCGAGCAGACCGAGATCTCCCGCTACTATGAGCGCATGCCCAAGCCCAGCCTCATCGCAGAACAAGAGATGCTCGAAAACCAAATCTATTTCCGCAATCCCCGCGAAGAGAAGAAGTTCAAGTAAATGATCCAGCGTATCCAGACCATCCACCTGCTACTCTCCGTCATCGTCGGCATAGTAGCCCTCGTGATAGGCATCAGCTGCGCCACCCCTTGGGTAAAGATAGCGTGGCTGGCCCTCGTAGGCCTTGGCGTGCTGCTCGCCGCATGGAGCATCTTCCTCTTTAAGACCCGCATGCGACAGCTCAGCATCGTCAACCTCTCCACCGTGTGCCACGCTCTCACCGGCGTAGTCCTCGGCGTAGCCACCCTCACCGGCACAGCCGTGGAGTGGGGTAGTGTAGCCATCTTCATGCCCCTCGCAGCCATCATCTTCAATCTCCTCGCCTGTCGCCGCATCCGTTTCGACGAGCGCCTCGTACGCTCCGCCGACCGCCTCCGTTGAAATGTGCGATGTGCGATGTGAGATGTAGGATGTGAGAATGTTTTTTTCCTGTTTTTGCTTTTCATGAGCTTCAAATCCGTCACGATGTGGCGGGGCTTCGGCAGGAGAATGACGGAAGTTCAATACAGAAGGCATTCAATTCGTGAGCATCACTCACGACTTCAGCACGAAGTGCTAAGCTCTTGAGAAGAGTTTTCTAGGTTTTCGTTATCGTTATCGTTTTCGTTTAAGCCACTAAGCCATTAAGCCACTAAGCCATTAAGCCACTAAGCCATGTCCCTCAACAAAGCCCTCCTCATCGGCAACGTAGGCCGCGACCCCGATGTCCGCTACGTCGATGCCGACCGCCCGGTAGCCACCTTCTCGTTGGCCACCCATGAGCCGGCGTACACCCTGCCCAACGGCACGCAGGTAGCTGAGCGCACCGAGTGGCACAACATCATCACCTGGGGCAAGCTCGCCAAGCAAGTGGAGCAGTACGTCCGCAAGGGCAACAAACTCTTCGTCGAGGGCAGCATCCACACCCGCTCCTACGAAGACAAAGCCAGCATCCGCCGCACCGTCACCGAGATATGGGCAGAAAAAGTCGACTTCCTTAATTCTCCCCCTAAGGAAGCGGGAGGAGATGTGTAAAAATAATGATTAAACCATAATTTGCAGTCGATAGCTTTTTCTTTTTTTTGAGAATTTGGCTCAGACGCCTTGGCGTGCAGGACGCTTGGCGATAAGTCTGGGAGAACTCGTTCTCATAATACGAAGAGCAAAGCGGGCTGAAGAATGTGTGGAGCACATGAGGCGAAGTTATTTTCCTAATATTTGTCAGATTAGTTAGATTCGTGGTTTAGAAAAAATGTTCAATGTTCAATTAACAACGGATACCACCCTTTACGTGAGCCAAATCATCGACAACCTCCATGATTTGGCTCAGTACTTTGGTGCCGACACCGAGGAGATGGTCAACTACGCCCAGCGCCACTTCAAGTCCTCCCACCGCCAGAGGGAGTGGCTCACCGTCCGCGCCATGCTCCGCCACGCCCTCGGCCCCGATGCCAGCATCGAATACGAAGAGAGCGGCAAACCAATATTGAAATTCAATGCTCAACTGCGAGACAGTCGCGAGAGGCAATCCTCAATGTTCAATGTTCAATGCTCAATGTTCAATGGTCAACTGCAAAGCAGTCGCGAGAACTTGCATTTGCTGTCGGCGAAGCCGGTGCAAATCTTGCAAGCAAGTTCGAGAGCGAAGCGGCAATGTTCAATGGTCTCCATTTCCCATTCCAAGTCTCACGCCGCCCTTCTCCTCTCCTCTCATAGGAATATCGGCGTAGATATCGAGCAGATAAGTGAGCGCATCCTCCGTCTCGCCGACCGCATAGCCCAGCCCGACGAGCTCCCCTCCAACTGGCAGTCGCTCACCCCCGAGCAGCAAGCCCGTCATCTCACCACCCTCTGGACCATCAAGGAAGCCCTTTACAAGAGCCTCGACCATCAGGACGGCATCGACCTCTTGAAACTCCCCATCTCCTCAAATTTCAAATCTCAAATTTCCAATTTCAAAGTCATTCCCCATGCGGGGAATATAATCGCCGTCGTCATCCCCGCCCCTTAGCTACCTTAATCGGTAAACCGTAAACCGTAAACTGTAAACTGTTTTTGTGGTTTTTGTTAAAATAAATTGTCAATTGTCAATGGTCAATCGTCAATGGTCAATTGTCAATCGTTCCACCAGCTCCTCTATCGAGCACACCACGCCATCGAACAGCTTGTACATCAGCTCCGGCTCCTGCTGCTCCGGTATGAGCACCAGGGTAGGGCATCCGCGCCCGGCGAACCACCCCGCCTCGGTGTGGGCGCTGCGTCCGCAGGGCAGCACCAGAACACACGTGTCGCACTCCTCCATCGCCACTACATCATTGTGAAACTGTCGCTCCGCCAGGGGGTGCTGCAGGTTGTCGCGGCATTGCTGGGGTGTCCATTGTTGGTAGTCCTCGCTTATCTCGCTCCACTTGAACCCGTGTCCTCCCGCTGGCGGGTTGCGGAAGTCATATACCTCGTGGCCCGCCTCTCTCAGCTTGGCCACCACCTCCGGGAAATACACGTTTCGCCAGCTACTGGCAACATAAATCTTGCGTTTCATTTTCTTTTTCTTTCTTTACTGACCACGGATCAAACGGATTAACACGAATCTTTTTTGGAAAGAAAACCGTAAACTATAAACAGTAAACTGTAAACCGTAAACTGTAAACTGTAAACTTTTTCTCGGTTTTTCTTTCGTTCAGGACATATCCCGTAGGGGATGATGGTGCGTATGAATGCTTTTACTGCGAGCTTGCTTGTAAGGGAAAGCATACAGCTGCGACATCAGAGACAAAGTCTCGGCCAGAACGAAAGGGTTTTCTATGTTTTTGTTAAAATAAATTGTCAATGGTCAATGGTCAATTGTCAATCGTCTTATCCTCTCCAGCATCTCCTCGTTCCACTGTGCCGTGCCCGGCAGCTGGTAGCGGCAGTAGCCGGTCGGTGAGGGATGGAAGAACGTCTCTGCGCGGTCGTTCACCGTTACCGTGCCGCGTGGTGAGAGGGTGAACAGCGAGTCGCCCTCGATGGCCTGAATCACCGTCAGGGGGTCCCACATCTTCTGTCCCGTGTTGCAGTTGCAGTTCATATACACCTGCTTGATGGGATGCCTGTCTGTCCAGTCGATGTCTGCGATAACGTTTTCCGGCACATACTCTATGCCGTCGCCCACCTCGCCCGGGCTCATGATGATGTCCACGTCGGTGGGCCACAGGGTGAAGAACATCTGGGAGTAGGACAGGCTCTGCAGGAAGTTATACTCTATCGGCTCCACCGAGTCGCCGAAGGAGCCGCCCATGATAAACAGGCGCTTTACCTTGCTGCGCACCAGGTCCACACCGTTGAGCGGTGAGTACTCGTCGCCCTGCGACTGCAGCAGATGCGCCAGGTTCGACAGGAAGCCCACGGAGATGACCGTCACGCTGTGGTCGGGCTGTTGTGCCAGCAGCTGGCGGTAGAGCCTCCATGCGTCGGGCAGGGTGGAGTAGTCGGTCACGGAGCGTTGGAACATCAGCTCGCCGTTCTCGTCCAGCAGGGTGGGCAGCAGGCTGTAGTCGATAAACACGCGCGGGTTCTTGGTGCCGTCGCGCTCCACTCCGATGGGAATGTCGGGGTGTCCGTAGAAGGTGTTCATCAGGTCAGCCAGCGCGGCGCTCGTCTCGCCCTCGCGGTTCACCATCACTCCCAGCAGGTTGCAGCGCCCGGCGTCCATGTATTTGTATAGCATGTGCAGCGCGAAGAGGTCGTCCGTTGATGAGCCTATGTCCGTGTCGTATATCACCAGGGGAATGCCCTCGTATGTTGCGGGGTTGTCATTACCGTCGTTGTCGTGGCAAGCCGTCATCACCGGCAGCGCCACCGCCATCGCCAGCAGCCATGAAATCAAAAATCTGTTCATTATCGTTATCGTTAGCAGCCCCCCCTCTTTCCTCATCGCGGGCTTGACCCGCGATCTCCGAGATTGCGGCTCGGAGGCCGCAATGAGGGGGAGGCTGTGTTAGTTTTCGTTTTGAGAAGTTATCGCTTCGCTCGACGATAGTCAAGAGTCGAGAGTCAAGAGTCAAGAGTCGAGAGGCTCTTTTTTAGAAGTTATCGCTTCGCTCGACGATAGTCGAAAGATAATTGTCAATGGTCAATCGTCAATGGTCAATCGTCTAAGCCATTAAGCTATTAAGCCAATTCTTTATATAACATCAATCCTTTAGTCGTCAAGAGATACTTCTGTCGGGGATGACGCGGCTTGTCGGGATAGAGCAGACGGACATAACCGTCAGCAATAGCTGGATTCAAGTACAGATTTAAGAAATTGTCTCGTCCTTTAAGGTCAACGCCGTTCATCATTTCCTTCACAGACAATTTTTGTTCTCCAATTGCAAGAACAAGTTTGACAATATCAGGATTCTTTGTATGTAACTTATCTTGTCTTTGTCCTGTACTTGTCCTGAGCTTGTCCTGTACTTGTCCTGTGCATGTTGGTTTTTCCAATAGGTTAGGTTGTACACTCCATTCCTCAGTGGGGTGGATATGCAGATACCTATTTCGCAAATCCCATTGCTCGCCAAGCAACAGATTACGGAAGAAGCGCTCCAGATATATAGGAGAATAGTCTATGCCCTTTACCGCATTCTTATAGTTGGCACGCACCAGCGCGTTGCGGAAGTACCATGAGTGTTTGGCAAACAAATCATTCTCTGCGCTAAAGCCTAAAGTGCGCAAATACTGTATGGTAAAAACAGCAGTAGTGCGTGTGTTCCCTTCACCGAAAGGATGAATCTGCCACAAACCAGAAACGAATCGGGTAATGTGTGATATGATTTGATCAGGAGTGAGACCGTTATAGCTGAAATCTCGCTCTTGCTTTATATCATAGTCTAAAGCTTGTCTCAAGTCCTCCCAGTTCAAGTAGTGGACAGTATCCCCCTTGAGAATCCACTCTTTTTTAGTAATATCATAATTTCGTAGCTTTCCAGCACGCAACAGCACCCCGTCAAAGATTCTTCTATGGATGGAGATATATCCATTGGCTGAGAAATTGAATGTCTTTGCAGCGAGTATTTTCTTTATATTCTTTGATGCCTTGTCCGCTTCTCTTTTTTCTTCGTCATCAGCTTCGCGTATAGTCTTTGTCTCATAATAGGTGTCAAGTAAGCGCCCCACTTCGTCGATGCTTATTTCCCCTGCAATATTTCTTCGGGCTAACTCATTCAGATAGTCCGAAGTCTTCAGTCCATCTACCGCTTGTAGGCCTATAGCCGTGCTCCATTCATAGGCAGCTTTACGTTGCGATGATTCACCTTGTCGGATGTATTCATCAAAATCTTCTTGTTTCATCTTCTACTCCCTTATTAATTATCGATTACAAAATTACGAAAAAAAACGGACATAGCCAAGCTGTTTACCATTTATCGTCTAAGCCATTAAGCCACTAAGCCATTAAGCCTTTAAGCTATTAAGCCAAATCTTACTGTGATTTAGGTTTTTCTTTCGTTCAGGACATATCCCGTAGGGATTGATGGTGCGGATGAATGCTTTGACTGCGAGCTTGCTTGTAAGGGAAAGCATACAGCTGCGACATCAGAGACAAAGTCTCGTCCTGAACGAAAGGGTTTTCTGGGTTTTCGTTATCGTTATCGTTTTCGTTAAAAGTTTTTCTTGGTTTTTCTTGGATGTGCTGCACAGCCGTAGGCTGCCGATGGTTGCAAGGCAAAGAGATGGTTAAGCTTGTTTAAGCAGATCTTTGGCATGCAACTATGGGCGATGCTCGCAGAGCATGCAGCACAGACAAGTGTTTTTGTGGTTTTTGTTTCTGATAATTAATGATAAAATTATATGATAATTAATGTTCAACTGCGAAGCAGTCGCGAGAACTTGCATTTCCTGTCGGCGAAGCCGGTGCAAATCTTGCAAGCAAGTTCGAGAACGAAGTGGCAATCCTCAATGTTCAACTGCGAAGCAGTCGCGAGAACTTCATCGGTGGTCGCGCCGTCTCGAAAAAGCAAGGATGCTTTTTAGGCGCGGGCCGATATAAAGAAGTTCGAGAGCGAAGCGTCAATGTTCAATGGTTAAAATCACTTCTTCATCTGCGGGCAGCCACCTGACCGAGTGCAGCTCGTGTGGCGCGAGCCACCGTGCCGCCTCGTGCTCGTTGAGGTGCAGGGCAGGGGAGAGCAGCGAGCAGAGGAAGCAATGCATCGTGAGGTGGAAGGCGGGGTAGTCGTACTCCACTGTGGTGAGCAGTCTGTCGATGGCTATCTCTGTGGACAGCTCCTCGCGTATCTCGCGTTTGAGCGCCTCTTCGGGCGTCTCTCCCGGCTCCATCTTGCCGCCTGGGAACTCCCACCAGTCTTTCCACTCGCCGTATCCGCGCTGTGTGGCGAATATGCGTCCCTCTTTGCGTATGATGGCGGCCACCACCTCAATCTTTTTCATATCAGGGCAGGCTGTTATCCAGAAATCCGTACACATGTTATTTCAGTTTATCCACCTCAGCTAACAGTTCCTCTATACCTTATTTATATATATGTAGTTTATATATATATGTAGTGTCAAAGTTACGAAAAAAATATCGTTTCTAATATAAAAAACTCCTTATTGCACTTTTATATGAAAGAAATAACTATTTTTGCATCAACAAAAAATTAACGAGTAATGGAAAAACTAGGCAAAATGAAGCGAGTCACCGACCTGCGATCGGTCTGGCCCCACGAAGCAAAAGACTTCACCAAGTGGATGACCCAAGAAGAGAACTTGGCATTGCTGAGCGATGCTATTGACATTGATTTGGAAATGGAAGAGAGAGAATCCTCCGTTGGCAGTTTTAGTGTTGATATCTTTGCTCACGAAGTGGGCACTAACCGCAAGGTAATCATAGAAAACCAATTGGAGGACACTAACCATGACCATCTTGGCAAACTGATAACCTACGCATCTGGCAAGGGCGCGGAGGTGATTATCTGGATAGTGAAGCGTGCACGCGATGAGCACCGCCAGGCAATAGAGTGGCTGAACCAACACACCGACAACAATATCGGCTTCTTCCTCTTGGAGATAGAGCTATGGCAAATAGGTGAGTCGCTGAAAGCGCCTCGCTTCAATGTAGTGGAGAGACCCAATGACTGGACCAAGACCATGAAAGCCATAGATGGCCTTTCTAATACCAATCTGCTCCAATTGGATTTCTGGACAAGTTTCAACGAGGCAGTCTCACAGAACGATTCGTTCACCCAGGCTTTCCGCACACGCAAGGCAAATCCCCAGCATTGGTACGATTTGAGCATCGGCAGTTCCGCTTACCATGTTGCCCTTACCATCAATACACAGAAAAAGCTGATTGGAACAGAGATATACATTGGCGATGCCAAAGACATCTTTGAGAAATTCAAATCGCACAAAGACGAGATTTCCGCTATGCTCCAGAGCGATGTTGTATGGAGAGAAGCCAAGAAAGCCTGTCGCATTCTCATAACCACCAACATAGACCCCAACAAACGCAGCGAATGGCCAAAAGCATTTATATGGTTTGTTGAAAAAGCCAACATTTTCAAACAGATTTCCGCGCAATTTGACGATAAGTAGAGGGCATTGTCTATAGTGTCTTTCCCTTTTTTGCTTTGTCTATATATGCGTTGATAAGGTCTAACTGTAGTTGCGTTTCATCGTGCTTTTTGATTAGTCCTTCCATTTGCTCAAGCAGCGCTTTCTTTTCTAACGCAGCTTCAAAGAAGTCTATCTTGGGGGCTCCAGGGGGCGGAGTATTCTCTATATCCAGTTTCTCGGTCAGTTCATCTATCTTCTCGTCCAATTCGGCCAACTGCTGTTCATACTTCTGTTTGGCCTCCATTATTGCAGGGTTCTGGGCAGCCACGAACACATCCAGCAAGTTATACACGGCCTTTATCTGTTGCTTCGCCTCTCGTGATGAACGACTGGCTATCCATAGTGCAACGCCTATTGCTGCGACTCCCACCATAGTGCTGATTACTGATATCCAGAAATCCGTATCCATATCATTTCAGTTTATCTACCTCAGCTAACAGTTCCTCTATCTTCTCCACTATCCGCTTCTGCTCTGCAAGAGGAGGGATACCCACCACAAGGTTTCTAAAGATATCTTTATTAAGATGAGGAATTGCAGCGCCTTTTTTTGAATTTCTAAGAATGTCTTTGTGGAATCTTATGAAGTATAAAACATATGGTAAGTAAAGAACTTCAGAAACCCATAATTGCTTGAAGGTGCTTCCCATATAGCCATCACATGGCACTTTGAAAACTTCGCCTGAGTTTTCTCCATCAACAAGAATTATATTATCATTTTTTTTGACGAATCTTCCGTTGGGCAAGAAATCGCCTGTTGATTTGCCTCTAAGATATTTTGCATCTAGACATATCTGTTTGCCAACTTGTTTCTTTCCATCAATTAAATTCGTTAACATAGAGAGCCTTGCGAACTCCCAACTCTCTGGAATCTCGAATGGGATTTCATCCTCGGAGATAGGCGTCTCCACGAGGTCTTTCTTCTTGAGCTTCCCTTCTTTCACGAGCTGAGCCTTCTCCTTGCGTATGCGGTCGAGCAATACAGAGGCTGGCTCATCGTTGGGGTCTTGAGGCACCAGCCGCCCCTCAATGGCCTCTTGCAATATGCTCTTCTTCAGACGCTCAGGCAGCTCCGCGTTCAGTTTGTCCAGCGCCTCCTGTGCCTTGCCGTATTCCTCCACCTTCGGCAAAAGCTGCTCTATCTTCTCAACTATCCGCTTCTGCTCTGCAAGAGGGGGGAGAGGAAAGGGGAATACAACTATCTTCTCCCTTGAAATATTTGGCTGCGCTCCACCTTCACCCATTTCAATAAAGGTCTTCTTGCTGGCCATTAAATAATACATCAAGAACTTGTTATACACGAATAAAGGAGTACATGCACAACATGCCTGGTTTGTAGTTAATTTAATACCTGCAAGTGCAACTTTCCCTATTGTCGCACCATACATTGCAATAAGAATGTCTCCAACCTCACATATTCGAAGTGAGCATTTTTCTAAAGCCTTATAAGTAACCTTTATCTCTGAATCATATACAAAACCATTATTCAGTTCACCTGTTCTTATCCAAGGTATAGTCCCATTATTGTAGTACTCAGGATTTCCTTTTGCTGGAGTTGCTCCTGCCCCCCAAGAACCTATCCATCCCAATCTACACCACTCCCAGTTCTCTGGTATATCAAATGGGATTTCCTCTTCGGAGATAGGCGTCTCTACAAGGTCTTTCTTCTTGAGCTTCCCTTCTTTCACGAGCCGAGCCCTCTCCTTGCGTATGCGGTCGAGCAATACGGAGGCTGGCTCATCGTTGGGGTCTTGAGGAACAAGCCGCCCCTCGATGGCCTCTTGTAGTATAGAGTTTTTCAGTTGCTGAGCGTTCATGCATCCTTTATTTTAATGCCCAACATATTCTCTATCTCTGCAAGTTGCGCGTCTATCTTGGCGTCAAGGGCTGTGCGCTCTGCATGATACTCTTTCAGCAGTTCCTCTGGGCGCAGCACCTCTTCCTCTTCCTTAGGAAACTTACACTGGTCGAAGTTGAAACCGCAGTCCACAAGCTCCTGCGCCGTGAAGCAGCGCGACTTCTCGTCGCCTGTCTCTTCATCTATTATCTCTTCGCGATTGTTCCACCACTCGGTCATGGGCTGACAATGCTCCAGCAGCATCGGCTTGGTCTTGGAGAAATGCTTGTAGCCCTTTGGCATGTCGAGACGATAAAACCATGTCTCTTTGGTTTTGAAGCCTTCGGCAGCTCCCTTTGCTTTCTCGTTGTTGAAGAATAGGATATTGGTGGCTATCGAGGTGTAGGGCGAAAATATGCTACCAGGCAGACGGATGATGGTGTGCAGGTTAAACTCTCTGAGCAACTTCTCCTTGATGGCGAGTTTCGCATTGTCGGTGCCGAAAAGAAAACCGTCGGGCAGTATCACCGCTGCGCGACCGTTCTCGGCAAGCCTGTATTGTATTACCACCATAAAGAGGTCGGCCGTCTCGCTGGACGCAAGGTCGCTGGGGAAGTGGCGCTTTACGTCGTTCTTCTCGTTGCCTCCGTAGGGAGGATTCATCAGTATCACGTCAAAGCGGTCATCGTCGGTATAGTTCAGCACATCCTTGGTCAGCGAGTTGCCATGAAGCACATGCGGCGAGTCGATATCGTGCAGCAGCATGTTCGTCACGCAGAGCATGTATGGAAACTGCTTCTTCTCTATGCCATAGATGCTTCTGGCGTAGGCCTCGCGCTCTTCTGCCGTGGTCACCTGCTTGTCGAGTGCCTTGAGCCACGAGGTCAGAAAACCGCCTGTGCCGCATGCAAAGTCAGCCATCGTTTCGCCCACCTTGGGCTGTATGGTCTGCGCCATGAAGTCGGTGAGGGCGCGGGGTGTATAGAACTCGCCTGCCGAGCCTGCCGACTGCATCTCCTTGAGTATCGTCTCATATATCTCGCCGAAGGCATGGCTCTCCTCATAGTCGCCGAGGTCGAGGTCATCTATCACATTTATTACCTGGCGCAGCAGCACTCCGTCCTTCATGTATTGGTTGGCATCTTGGAATGTGGTCTGCACTATGGTGCTGCGCATGGGTGTCTGGGGTGTCACCTCCAAGCCCTTGAGGGTAGGGAAGAGGGTGCCGTTCACAAAGTTGAGCAGAGTGTCGGCGGTCATTGCCTCTCCGCTTCCGTCATCCTTGGCCCAGTTGCGCCAACGGCAGTTCTCAGGGATAAACGAGCGGTAGCCGTCTTCATTAAACTCCCAGTCATTCTCTTTCTCGTCATACACCTTGAGAAAAAGCATCCATGCTATCTGTTCTATGCGCTGCGCATCGCCGTTGATGCCGGCGTCGTTGCGCATGATGTTGCGTATGTTCTTTACAAAGTTTGTAATGGCCATATTCTTAATTCATTGTTTATCCTGCGCGGTAGATTTCCTGCTCAAGCATCTTCACCGCATCAAAGTATTTCTGGTTGCCTCCAAATAAACGCGCTATGTTGGCTGGAGAACCCATCTTGCGGAAGGGGTCGAGTGTGAGCACCTTACGATTCTCCAGCTGACTGATGCCCTCGTTCATATATTTGTCAAGCAGCGCCTCAAGCACCTGCCGTGCCTTGGGGCCATACTTGCCGAAGACATTACGCTTCTTCACATTCTCTGCACGCTCTCGGCGTGTGAGGGGCTTCTGGTCGTAGGCTATGTGGCAGATAAAGTCAAAGTCATCTACCTCGCTCATACCCTGCTGCTCCTTGAGGGCTTGCAGATCGATGCCTTGCTCGCGCATCAGCTCCATTATCTCGGCTTTCTTCTCTGCTGCGTTCCAGCGATTGATGAAATCGCTCAGGCTGGCGTAGGTGTCGTTGATGTTGCGCTTGGTGTAGTCGGTGATGTTCTCGGTGCTGATGAGCTTGCCATCGGTGTCATACACCTTCACCACCTTTTGCGTCACCATCACGGTGCAGCCGTTCTTGTCCACCAGTGGCTTGGGCTCTCCCACGGTGGTGGGTGGCTCATCGTCAAGAGTAGGGTAGGGCTTTGGCTGCTTCTCGTGAGGTGTGTAAGGATAGTTCTCGTCCACCTCTATCGGGCCGTCCCAGTCGGGGTCGGCAAAGAGGCGCGTCACATTTCTGAAGTCCATGATGTGGAAGTAGAGCTTGCCCTCTTTCTCGCGAATGCGTGTGCCACGCCCCACTATCTGCTTAAACTCCGTCATCGAGTTGATGTTCTGGTCGAGCACAATGAGTTTCACCATCTTGCAGTCCACGCCCGTGGAGAGCAGCTTGCTCGTAGTGGCGATGACAGGATACTCCGATGACACAGAGATAAAGTAATCGAGCTTGCCCTTGCCATAGTCGTCGCTACCAGTGATGCGCACTACATAGTCAGGGTTCTTCCTGCACATGTCGGCGTTCTCGTTGGTCAGCGCCACGCGCATACGTTCTGCATGCTCCTCGTTAGCGCAGAAGACAATGGTCTTATTCATCCTGTTGGTAGCCTTGAGGTATGATGTTATCTCATGCGCCACCTCGCGTATGCGGTCTTGCAGAATGATGTTATAGTCGTAGTCGGTGTTGTTATATTCTCGGTCTTCAATGGGATTGCCGTAGATGTCGGTCTGACCTTTCAGCGGTCGCCAGCCGTCGCCGATATTCGTCTTTACATTTATCACCTTGTAAGGAGCGAGAAAACCGTCCTCGATGCCTTCCTTAAGACTATACTTATACAGCGGTTCGCCAAAGTAGGTAATGTTCGACTGATATTTCGTTTCCTTCGGTGTGGCTGTCATACCTATCTGTATCGCGTCGGTGAAGTATTCCAGTATCTCGCGCCAGTTGCTGTCGTCTTTTGCACTACCGCGGTGGCACTCGTCCACGATGACCAGGTCGAAAAACTCTGGCTTAAACAATTCAGCGTAGTTCTTGTTTCCCTCTTGCCCTATCAGCTGCTGATAGAGGGCGAAATACACCTCGTGTGCCGTGTCGGGGCGCTCCTTGTCCTGCTGGTAGCTTACCTTGTGGATGACGTTGGTCAACGGCTTGAAGTCCTGCTCTATCGACTGGTCCACAAGCACATTGCGGTCGGCAAGGTAGAGCACCTTCTTCACCAACTTCGTCTTCAGCAGACGATATACTATCTGGAAAGCTGTGTACGTCTTGCCAGTACCTGTAGCCATCACCAGCAGCATGCGCTTCTCACCTCGCGCTATGGCATTCACCGTGCGGTTAATGGCATTGCGTTGATAGTAGCGCGGAGGGAATATGTCGTGCCCCGTGCAGTAAGGCTGATTGATTACCTTCAGCTCCAACTCCGAGAGACCGGCACCGCCGTTTGTCTCAGACAAAAAACGCGCATACAGCTCTTCCTTGGTCGGAAACTCCTCCATGGATAAACTGCGCTCCTTGCCTGTGAGAAAGTCATACTCTTGAAAACCGAAGCCGTTAGAACTGAAAGCAAATGGAATGTCCATCATCGACGCATACGCCTTGGCCTGCTGCATACCGTGGCTCACACTGTGGTTGGCATCCTTGGCTTCTACAATGGCGATAGGCGTAGCGCGGTTGAAGAAAAGCATATAGTCGGCAAACTTCGCGCTGCCGCGTCCCATCAGGTTGCCCTTAAGGTTTATCTTGCCGTCAGTAACCTTCGCCTCCATAGTGATATCCGTCACCAACCACCCCTTGCCAAGAATAGCAGGAGTGATATA
>JAGCTG010000039.1 GCA_017963785.1 Bacteroidaceae bacterium
CTGACGCTTCATGGTGTAGTGGGGTGCTATCTGGGCTATAGAGTTCTTGATGCAGCGTATCCACTGGGGCGAGTAGCCACGGTTGTTGCGGCTGTAATACATCGGTATTATCTCGCGCTCAAGCAGACTGTAGATGGTCGATGCATCGAGCTGGTCCTGATGCTCTTGGTTCTGGTAGGTGCGCTTCTCGGTGAGTGCCCATCCGGCTCCCTCGCGGTAACCTTCTAGCCACCATCCGTCAAGCACACTCAGATTGAGCAGTCCGTTCATCAGAGCCTTCTCACCGCTGGTACCACTGGCCTCAAGCGGACGGGTGGGGGTGTTCATCCATACATCCACGCCTGAGATAAGGCGGCGACTGAGATGCATGTCGTAGTTCTCAAGGAAGAGTATCTTGCCGAGGAACTCGGGCGACTGGCTGATGTCGTAGATTTTCTTTATCAGGCCCTGACCTGCACCGTCGGCAGGGTGTGCCTTACCGGTGAAGATAAACTGCACGGGGTATTTGTCGTCGTTAACGATAGCCTTCAGGCGCTCCAGGTCGGTGAAGAGAAGGTGTGCGCGCTTATAGGTGGCAAAGCGACGGCCAAAGCCCACCAGCAGAGCGTTGGGATTGATCTTGTCAAGCAGCGACACTACTCTCGAGGGGTCGCCCTGATTCTTGAGCCATGCCTTGCGGAAACGCTCGCGTATGTACTCTATCAACTTGGTCTTGAGCTGCACACGGGTCTTCCATATCTCCTCGTCGGGCACATCGTATATCTTCTTCCAGATGTCGGCATTGCTCTGGTCGGCGTAGAAGTCGGCACCGAAATATTTCTCATACAAGGTCTTCCACTCGCGTGCAGCCCAAGTGGGGAGGTGCACACCGTTGGTCACGTAGCCCACGTGGTTCTCTGAGGGGAAGTAGCCCTGCCAGATATTGTTAAACATGCTCTGGCTTACTGTGCCGTGGAGCTTCGACACTCCGTTCACCTCCTGGCAGGTCTTGCAGCAGAAGGTCGACATGCAGAAGCGCTCGTTCTTATCATCGGGATTGGTGCGGCCAAGGCCGATGAGGTCGTCCCAGCTGATGCCCAGCTTCTCGGCATAGCTGCCCAGATACTTCATGGCCATAGCTTCGTCAAAGTAGTCGTGGCCTGCGGGCACTGGGGTGTGAACGGTGTAGAGCGAGGAGGCGCGCACCAGCTCAAGGGCTTGGTTGAAGGTGAGGCCCTGCTTCACATAGGTGGCCAGACGGTATAGATTGCACAATGCGGCGTGGCCCTCGTTGCAATGATATACATCGCGCTTGATACCAAGCAGCTCGAGCAACTGCATACCGTCGATACCCAGCAGATACTCCTGCTTCATACGATTCTCCCAGTCGCCACCGTAGAGGGTATGGGTGATGTCGCGGTCATACTCTGAGTTGCGCGGGTTGTCGGTGTCGAGCAGGTAGAGGCTCACGCGGCCTACATTCACCTTCCACACATTGGCATAGACAATGGCATAAGGGAAGGGCACCTCGATAACGAGTTGCTTGCCATCCTTGTCCAGTACCTTCTGATAAGGCAGCTGCTCAAAGTCCTGAGGCTCGTAGTTGGCTATCTGGGTGCCGTCCATGGCAAGCTCCTGGGTGAAGTAGCCGTAGCGGTAGAGCAGACCAATGCCTACCATATCGACATTGCTGTCACTTGCTTGCTTCATGTAGTCGCCGGCAAGGATACCCAGACCACCGCTGTAGATCTTGAGGAAATGGGTCAAGCCATACTCCATGCAGAAATAGGCCACCGACGCACGCGTCTTGTCTGGCTCAGCCTGCATGTAGGTGGTAAAGCGGTCATACACCTTGTCCATGCGGTCGGTGAACTTCTTGTCTTTCGACAAGGCCACCAGCTCATCGTAGCTCAAAGCGCTGAGCACCTCGATGATGTTGTTCTTCTTTTCACGAAACAGCTTCTCGTCGATGCTGCGGAAAAGGGTGTAGGCATCGGTGTTCCATGTCCACCACAGGTTATTAGACATCTCCTCCAGCTTGCTCAGGGCAGCGGGCAGCTTGGCCTGCACAGTGAGGGTCTTCCAGTTGGGGGTGTTCACATTGCTAATCTTAATTTTCATAATATATAAGGTATTAGGGGCAATCTTTAATGTTCAACTGCGCAGCAGTCGCGAGAGGCAATCCTCAATGTTCAATGCTCAATGTTCAATGTTCAATGTTCAATGTTCAATGTTTTACCGCCAGCGTATACGCCTTGATATACTGCTTCACAAAGTCCTTCCACATAGCCTTCTTCGACAAGTCGGTGGCTGCGGCGGCAAACTGCTGCCAGTCGGCCTGCGACAGGCGGGCCATGCCGGCGATAGAGGTGGCTATCTCGCCCACACACTCATCGTAGTTGTTGTCGTCGCGTGAAATGACTGCCACGCCGTCCGACACGAGGGGCTGATGGCCAGTCACACCGGTCACCCACTGGCCGAAGCCGCTCAGGGTGGTGGTGAGGCACGGCACGCCAAAGGCTATGCTCTCCAGCGGAGTGTAGCCCCAAGGCTCGTAGTACGACGGGTAGATGCAATAGTCGCAACCCGTGAGCAAGTCGTAGTAGGGCATGTTGATCACGCCGTCGTTGCCGTCCAGATATGTGGGGATAAACAGCAGGTGCAGGCGCTGGCTCTTGTCAAACGAGAGACCGCTGCCGTAGATGGTACGCACGATAGGCTCCTCGTTGAAGTTGTAGAGCTCGTGGGTGATGAAAGGCTGGGGCAGGGGAGCCATATCCGATGCGTCGAGCAACTTGATGGCTGGCTTCTGAGCCAGACGCTCGTTCACATCCTCACGGGCTGCCTTCACCCAGCAAGGCACAGCTATCACAGCCAGCACATCGCGCTGCAACTCACCGCTGTCCTGCACTCGCTTCAGAGCGTTCACAAACAGGTCGAAGCCCTTGCAGCGGAAATCGTTGCGACCGCTGGTGGCCACGATCAGGGTGTTGTCGGTGAGGTGGTCGCCGTTGAGGGCGTTGTAGGTGTTGAGCATTGCCTTGCGCGCACGCTTCCTTACTGCCTGCAGCTGTGCGCCCTTATAGGTGAAGCTGCTGTCAAAGCCGTTGGGCAGTATCACGTCTGCCTCGCGACCAAGGAACTGGCGGCACTCTCTGTTGGTCAGCTCCGACACGGTGGTCATGCAGTCGGCCTGCAGAGCAGCGGCTTTCTCGGCGCTGTGCTTGGCCTCCATATTCAGCTCGCGAGCCATCTGGTCGCCGTTGTAGCCATCAAAATAGGCATACAGCTGCTTCTCGTTGCAGGTGATGGAGCGACCGATGCTGGTGGCGTGGCTGGTAAACACGGTGGCCATCTTAGGCTCGTTCTTCTTCACGTAGAGCAGTCCGAAGGCGCTCATCCATTCGTGTGCCTGAAATACAGCGCTCAGGTCCTGCTTCTCCTGCTTGCAGAAGTAGCGGTAGGCTGCCACGGCCATCCTGCCGGCCTGCCATGCAAAGAGGCTCGCGTCGTCATAGTCGCCGTAGGCATTGAGCGAGTCAACACCAAAGTCCTCCCACATCTCGCCGAAGATCTTGTTCTTCTCCTCACGGATGCACTCATAGTCCACCAGGGCTACGATAGGGCTGCCCGGCACATTCCAGCGACCGAAGCGGGTAGGGATGCCCTGCTTCTTCAACTGACGAGCGAGTGCACTCAGCAGCGTTGAGTCGGGAGTGAAGAGGGGATTGGCGTTCTTGGCGCCCTTGCCGCTTACGCGCGCATGCACGTCTGGGCCTATATAAATAAGGTTGTCTTTATAGATTCCCTCAAGCGCTTTGGCCTGGGTTGATAATACTGTGTAGATTCCGCCAACTTTGTTACATACTTCCCAGCTGGCCTGGAAAACATAATCTGTAGGTTTTGCAATTCGTTTCATTTTTAGATAAAAGTTAGAAAATTCTTATGCAAAATTAGGTATTTTACTCCAAAGCTCCCAAGAAAAAGCGCCAAAGTTTACATAAACAGCTAATTTTCTCTCTAAAATTTGGTCATTACAAAATAATTCACTATGAACACCCCTGGGGGAGTCCCGCTTGCGTTGAGGGGGCGTGTGATAACCGTAAACAGACTCTCGTCTCTTGACTCTCGACTCTCGTCTCTCGCCTGAGCGCGAAGCGCGAAACAGTAAACGGTAAACCCTAAACAGTAAATTGTGATTTCGGTTTTTCTTTCGCTCAGGACATATCCCGTAGGGGATGGTGGTGCGGATGAATGCTTTTACTGCGAGCTTGCTTGCAAGGGAAAGCAAGCAGCTGCGACATCAGAGACAAAGTCTCGGCCTGAACGAAAGTGTTTTTATGGTTTTTGTTTTTTTATCCGTAAGATTAGTTAGATTCGTGGTTTTTGTTTTCGTTATCGTTATCGTTTTCGTTATCGTTATCGTTATCGTTTTCTCACTTTTCCCCTCCATTATATTTGGTAGATATCGGATTAATTCGTAATTTTGCGCCAATATAAAATAAACAAGGTATTATGAAACTCAATGGAAAG
>JAGCTG010000040.1 GCA_017963785.1 Bacteroidaceae bacterium
CACCATCAATATCTGCTGGGCAGCTATGGCAGCGCTATGGATATTCTTCGGCATCGACAAGCATCTGCGTAAAGACAAACTCTTCGGCGTGTATCCCCATATTAGGTTGCACCCTGATGTACCACTCACCGAGGGACTGAGCCTAGAGGTGATGATACCCATCAGCCGCCACGCCACACTGCGACGCGAGGAACTAGAGCAGCATCCCGACATAACTGTGCTCATCGACCAAGAGATAACAGGACCGGAACTCGCCATGGCATGGGGAGGGCGCCATATCTTCGCCAACGGCCACGCCGAGTACGCCGAAGGGCGACTACGCTTTGAGTATGAACGCGACATAGCAAAGGGCATGCCCATCAGCGTGCCCCTCAACTACTTCATTGACAATGACCCCGATAAAGGCATCAACAACTCTTGGCAGCACACCGGACAGCGTATATACCACAACTGGCTGAGATACTATGTGAATAGAAGTGGAAAGTGAGACTCGCGAGATAGAACTACTGGCCCCTGCACGCAATGCGGAGATAGGCATCGAGGCCATCAACTGCGGAGCCGACGCCGTGTATATCGGTGCCGAGGCATACGGAGCAAGGCATGCCGCCGGCAACCGCGTGGACGATATCGCACGGCTAGCAGATTATGCCCACCGTTACGGAGCCAAGGTATATGTCACCCTCAACACCATACTCTACGACTACGAGCTACGCCATATACACCACCTCATCGACCGGCTCCACGACGCTGGCGCAGACGCACTGATAGTGCAGGACACCGCCCTGCTGACTATGCACCTACCATTGCCGCTGCATGCCAGCACACAAATGGACATTCGCACCGCCGACAAGGTGAGGCAGCTCCACCGCTGGGGCTTCGAGCAGGCAGTGCTCGCCCGCGAGCTAGGATTGAAAGAAATGGCCGACATCCATCACGCATGCCCCGGGATGAAACTGGAGGCCTTTGTCCACGGAGCCTTGTGCGTGAGCTACAGCGGTCGCTGTTATGCCTCGCAATACTGTTTCCATCGCAGCGCCAACCGCGGAGAGTGTGCGCAGTTCTGCCGCCTCGCCTTCAACCTTGAGGACGATCAGGGCAACATCCTCGCAACAAACAAGCACCTCCTCTCGCTCAAGGACATGAACCGCAGCCGTAGTGTGGAGCAGATGCTCGACGCAGGTATCAGTTCCCTGAAGATTGAAGGACGACTCAAGGACATGGCCTACGTGAAAAACACCACCGCCTACTACAGCCAGCTGCTCGACAAGATAATAAGTCGCAGACCGCAACACTACCGCCGTGCCGCCTACGGACGGTGCCACACCACCTTCGAGCCCGATCTCAACAAGACCTTCAACCGGGGCTTCACCGACTATTTCCTGCGCGGCAGGACCGAGGACGTCGCCTCCATACATACGCCCAAAGCCGTGGGAGAGCCCGTGGGCACAGTAAAGGAGATAAGAAACAACTACATCCTTGTGAGCGGCACTGCCAGCTTTCACAACGGCGATGGTCTATGTTACTTCGATGCCAGCGGCACTCTTCAGGGCTTCCGCGTCAACAGGGCTGAGAACAACAAACTATATCCGCACCTCATGCCGCAAGGTCTCGCAGTCAGCACACCCTTGTTTCGCAATCATGACGCAGCCTTCGAGGCCGCCATGCTGCGCCCTACCCCGCAGCGCACCGTTAGCATCGATCTCAATATAGAAGACACCGATGACGGCTTCCGGCTCACCGCCACACCTTTTAGAGGCGGAATCATTACCCTCGATGTCAAGGCGGAGCACCAGCTCGCCCTCAAACCGCAGACCGACAGAATAATTGCCGAACTGAGTAAGATGGGAGGCACCGGCTTGGAGGTGACAACGGTAACCACAGCCTTCTCGCACGACTACTTCATACCCGCCTCGCTGCTCAGCCAATGGAAGAGGGAGTCGATTGAAAAAGTGCGAGAGTCAGAAAGTGCGAGAGTCAGGACATGCGAAAGTGGAAAAATTAAAACTTCAATGTTCAATGCTCAATGTTCAATGCTCAATGCACCCTTTACTGAAAACATCTCCAACCGCGCTGCGAAGCAGTTCTACGAAGAGCAGGGTGCCAAGGAAATTGAGCCCGCATTCGAACTCTCATTGCCAAAAGGCAATGTAACATTGATGACTTGCCGCCACTGCATAAAATATTCCTTAGGATTATGCGTTAAATATGATAGGAAGACTCCAAACTCTAAAAGGTCAATGGTCAACGCCGAAGGGGTCGCGAGCGAGCAGCGAGAACGAAGTGGCAATGGTCAATGGTCAATAGTGCTGCCCGACGGCCGACGCTTCCCACTGGAGTTTGACTGCCACAAGTGCGAGATGAGAGTAACAGCAAAGATATAAACGATGAGACACGCGATAAGACATATATGGCTGATAGTCACTGCGCTGTGCCTGCTTGCCTCGTGCACCTACCAGAGCACGGAGCACAACAACAAGTGGACACTCACGCAGAGCCAGAGAGACTCCATTGCGTTCTCCACCTATCACCACTACAACGTGGGGTACAATTTCCTCTGCACCGCCGACAGCATGCTACTCGGCTCCCACCCTGAGGGCACAGACCTCAAGCTCGACTATCCCCATGAGGATGTATATCTATACGAAGACGATGACTTCGTGGTAACTGAGATATTCCGCAACCCAAATGTCACCAAGACATCCATCGACAGCATCTGGCTGTGCGTAGGCTCCGACGGCATCCCCCTCGGCTGGATAAGCGAATATGACCTACATCACAACTCTACGCCCGTAGATCCCATCTCGCGGTTTATGGCGTTTTGTGGTAACCTTCGCGACAAACTCTTATCTGGATGGATAGGAAAGAATTTTATAATCTTCCTATTAATATATCTCATATTGATTCAGATAAAAAAACAAAATCTTATTCAAATAAAACAGACTGAAAGGTCAATATACACCTATCTCTTCTGGTTCTCTGCTGTAAGTGCCGGCACTATTTATGCCACGATAAAATGCCTTACACCGGAAATGTGGGAAGAATTCTATTACCATCCCTCGCTAAACCCTGTGGGCCAGCCACCAATGATTGCTCTTTACCTATCGCTGATGTGGCTGAACATCATATTCTACATAGCCATCTTCTTCGACCTAAAAGACAGAGTCTCATTAGGTAAGACACTATTAATAATGACTTTGGCTGCAATAATCGGAATATGTTTTTATATTTGCTTAGCGGCACTTAAGAAAATATTTCTTATCTACGGAATTTACATAATCCTTGTAGCTGCATTAGCTGCATTCGTATGGAATTACTTAGAATCAAAGAAAAAATGCAAACAAAAATCACAATAAACGACTGCGCCATCATCGACCTGCCCACATTCACCGACCAGCGTGGCTGTCTCACCCTCGTTGACAACAATGCCGTAACTCAGCTGCTACCCTTCAAGCCCGCCCGGATATTCTGGATATATGGCACCACCCCCTCCACGGTGCGCGGCCAACATGCCCACCGCAGCTGCTGGGAAATGGTATGTGCCGTCAGTGGCAGTTTCCGCCTCACCCTCAACGATGGCAGGGAAGAGAAGATATTCATGCTCGACTCTCCCTGCAAGGGCGTGATTATTCCGCCGATGGTGTGGTGTCGCCTCTACGACTTCGCCCCTGGCACCGCATGCCTTGCCCTCGCTTCCGACGACTATGACGCCGAAGGCTACATCAATGATTTCGAACAGTTTAAAAACGACACAAGCAATGATTAGGGCTACCAGATACACGGCACAGATGGCCGACAAATGGGATGAGTTTGTCAGCAAGGCCCGCAACTCCACGCTACTGCATCGGCGAGGATACATGGACTATCACGCCGACCGTTTCCAAGACGCATCGCTGGTCTTCACCGACGAAGGCAACAATATTGTAGCACTGCTCCCTGCATGCTTGAGCCGCGACGATAGCAAAATTGTCGTATCCCACCAAGGACTCACCTACGGCGGCTACATAGTCACTCCCCTCACCCACACCGCCGTGGTGGAAGAAGTGTTTAATGCTTCACTCGGATACTACCGCAAAGAGATGGGTATCAACACACTGGTGCTGAAGCATATACCTTACATATATAATAGTCAGCCTTGCGACGAAGAGCTCTATTTCATTCATCGCCAAGGCGGTCAGCTCATAGAGCGGGGACTCAGCCAGGCCATCGACCTCTCCACTCCGCTGCCCATGAACAAGCTGCGCCAGCGCTGCATGAGCAAAGCACGCCAACACAATGTCAGAGTAGAAATAGCCGAGAACCAGCAGCAATGGACAGCCTTCCACCAAATGCTGGCAGCGGTGCTGGTGCGCCACAATACGTCGCCCGTACACTCTGCTGACGAACTATGGCTGCTCCACTGTCACTTTCCCAAGCAGATAGTGCTCTATTGTGCATACAAAGACACACGCCTCGTAGCAGGAACAATACTCTACCACTCACCCTGCGTAACCCATACGCAATACCTCGCATCCTCAGATGAAGGCAGAGAGTGTGGAGCCCTCGACCTCGTGATACAGGAAGCAATGAACGATGAAGTCGTTAAAAGCCGTCGCTACCTGGACTTCGGCATCTCCACCGAGCACGACGGATATCTCAACCACGGACTTACCCTACAGAAAGAAGGTTTTGGTGCACGCGGTGTCTGCTACGACATATACAAGATTACGCTATGAACATACCATTCCTTGACCTCGGCGATGTCAACGCCCCCTTGCAGACCGAGATAGAGCAGGCCGCCCTCCGTGTTATACGCTCTGGACAATATCTCTACGGTGACGAAATCCACAACTTCGAACAAAAGTGGGCCGCCGCCAATGGCACTGCCTACTGTGTCAGTACAGCCAATGGCCTCGATGCACTCACCGCTGCACTGCACTGCCTTAAGACTCTCTGCCACTGGCCCGACAACAGCGAGGTGATAGTAAGTGCCCACACATTCATAGCCTCCTTCGAGGCCATCACGCGATGCAATCTAAAGCCCGTACCATGCGATGTTAGTCCCCACGACTACAACATTGACTGCAACAGAATTACCGCGCTCATCAACGCCAACACTGTGGCCATAATGCCAGTGCATATCTACGGTCGCCCTTGTGATATGCAAACTATCAAAGCAATAGCCGACAGCCACAGCCTGCGCATCATCACCGACTCCTGTCAGATGCACCCCCAATGGTCAATGGTCAATGGTCAACTATCAACAGGAGTCGATGTCACTGCCTTCAGTTTCTACCCCGCTAAAAACATGGGAGCATTGGGCGATGCAGGATGCCTCATCACTGACAACAAGCAATTAGCAGAACTCGCCAGAGCATACTGCAACTACGGCGCAAACGTCAAATATCATCATGAGATTAAGGGCATCAACTCACGAATGGACGCTGTGCAAGCAGCAATACTGAGCGTAAAGCTGACACACCTTGACGAACAAAACAAGTTGCGCCAACACCAAGCCCTACGCTACAGCCAAGCCATCACCAACCCACTCATTACCCTGCCCTACGGAGGGCGTGACACCGACAAATCATGCTGGCATGTGTATCCTGTGTTCTGCCACAAGCGCCAAAAGCTACAAGAGTGGCTGAGCGCCAACGGAGTGGGCACCATTATCCACTACCCTGTTCCGCCACACAAACAAAAAGCATATGCAGAGCTCAACACCCTCACACTGCCCGTGACCGAGCGATTGTGCAACACCGAACTGAGCCTGCCGTTAAATCCTGCCCTCACAGCAGAACAGCAGGACTACATCATTGACGTGATAAACAACTTCACATAAAGCTATCAACTATCGACCTTAAAATCAGCATATTGGTTTCTACTCTCGGCGAACGCATAAAGCGCGTGCCTAATGTTCTCATGCCCCCTCGTGAGGGAGTGACATACATCATTTCCCACCAGACAGATGGCTCCCACCCTGCACCCCACGAACTGACCACCCGCAGTGATGTCACACTGACCACCATCCCAGGTCGTGGACTCAGTGCCAACCGCAACAATGCCATAGCCCATGCCAATGCCGACATCTGCATAATCGCCGATGACGACTGTCTGTATGACAAACAACATCTGAAAAACGTAACCGACGCATACAACAAATACCCCGATGCCGACATCATCTGCTTCACTGCACAAGACTACAACTCACAGCCACTGCGCCATTATCCCACTGAGGATATGCCATACCTGCAGGCTGTGAAGCAAGGATATTACCCTGCAAGCATCCAGATTACCTTTCGTCGAAAAACCGTGGCCGGACGCATTGCTTTCAACCCCAACTTCGGACTCGGATCAGCCCTGCTCTGTGCAGGTGAAGAAGAAGTCTTTATTGCCGACGCGCTGCGGGCAGGACTAAACATAATGTATGTAAACCAGCCAATCGTACGCACAGATCCTAACACCACAGGCACCCATTTCCTCACCAACCCCCAGCTGCAAATAACCAAAGGAGCCACTTTCCGCTATTGCTACGGCTACCCCAACGCCATGTGGCGCTCAGTAAAAGAGGCAGGCTGGTGGGCAGTCCACCGTAGGGCAAATCCTCTGCCCATCTTTTGCAGAATGCTTAAAGGCATCAGGCTTAAATTTTAATTCCACACTCTATGAACAGACTGAAAGCATTATACAACCAATTATACGGTTCTGAGCCTACTGTCACACCCATCACAGGCTCCGGCAGTCCCCGACGATATTATAGGCTGACCGACGGCCTCCACACTGCTATTGGCACCATCGGTACATCGTATGAGGAGAACCATGCCTTTATCGGTCTTACAAAGCATTTTGAGAGCAAGAGCCTGCCAGTGCCCCATATCCTCGGCGTGAGCCCTGATGGTATGACCTATATACAAAGCGACCTCGGCAACACCTCATTATACGATGCACTAAGCAATGGGCGCAACAGCGGCAAATACTCAGCCGAAGAGCAACAACTGCTACACCAGGCCATGACAATGCTGCCACGCTTTCAGATACTCGGTGCCAGCAACCTTGACACCAGCCTGTGCTACCCCACCTCGACCATGGACAGCATGAGCATAATGTTTGACCTCAACTATTTCAAGTACTGCTTCCTCAAACTGACACCCGGTATAGAATTTAACGAAATTGCCCTGCAGCACGACATGGAGCATCTCTGCGCAGATATTGCCGACCTCACCTCCACGGCTATCAAAGAACCTACACTCATGCTGCGCGATTTCCAGGCCAGAAACATAATGCTTAACAGTCAATGCTCAATGGTCAATGGTCAATTAAATATGTCCTTAATCGACTATCAGGGGTGCCGCCTCGGCCCTGCCGAATACGACCTCGCCTCTTTCTTGTGGCAAGCCTCAGCACATTATGGAGCCGCCCTGCGCGAAACACTGATAGACACCTACATACAAGCAGCCAGCGACCTAAGGCCCACTGATGGCGCCACCCTCCGACAACGTCTCCGCCTGATGGTGTTCTTCCGCCTGCTGCAAGTGCTCGGTGCATACGGCTACCGCGGCCTGCATCAGCGAAAGCCACACTTCCTCAACTCAATACCTGCCGCACTTGACAACCTTCGCGATTCGCTCACCACTGGCATCGCAAAGCCCTATCCCTATCTCCAGGATTTACTGCAACAAATAACAAAATCTGAAGATAATCGTCAATTTGCCAACTCGTCAACTTGTCAACTCGTTGTCACCATCTATAGTTTCAGCTACAAACGCGGCATACCCGACGACACCTCAGGCAATGGCGGCGGCTACGTCTTTGACTGCCGCTCCACGCACAATCCCGGTCGATACGAGCAATACAAATGTTTCACAGGATTAGACCAACCGGTGATAAAGTTTCTGGAAGACGACGGCGAGATACTCACCTTCCTCAGCCATATCTATCCACTGGCTGAGCACCATGTGGAGCGCTATATCAGCCGCGGATTTACACACCTGATGTTCTCCTTCGGCTGCACCGGCGGACAGCACCGCAGCGTATATTGCGCCCAGCACCTTGCCGAACACCTGCACACCCGCTATCCGCAAATACGCATCAGGCTCATCCATCGTGAGCGAGGCATAAACTGCGAAATGAATTGAATAGCATGAAAATAGACAGTAGGAAAATATTGTGTGGCGCAATGATAGTGCCTTTGTCGGCCATAGGTCACTGCCGCAAGCCCAACATCATCTTCATCCTCTGCGACGACATGGGATACGGCGACCTGGCCTGCTATGGTCAGCGCTATATCGACACTCCCAACATCGACCGCCTCGCCTCACAAGGCATGCTCTTCACACAAGCTTATGCCGGCAGC
>JAGCTG010000041.1 GCA_017963785.1 Bacteroidaceae bacterium
ATGGCCACCGCACGCCCAACCTCCACATCATGCTGGTTTGGCAGCCTCGGAGCCACCAAGGAGATAAAGGGACTCGAGTACCTCAACACCAGCGAGGTAATCGATATGCACTATATGTTTAAGGGCACCGTATTGGAGAAGATTGACCTGAGCGGCTTCGACACCCGCAAGGTGGAGAACATGAGCGGCATGTTCTACGGCAATGCCGAGCTCACCAGCCTCGACCTCACCAGTTTCAACACTGAGAACGTAACCAACATGGAAGGCATGTTTGAGTTCTGCTCCAAACTTGAGAACGTAGACCTCAGTAGTTTCAACACCCGCAAAGTTACCGACATATCGAGCATGTTCCGCGGCTGCGAGGCAATGAAGGAGGTAGATCTCTACAACTTCGAGACTGCCAACGTAGGCAGATGGGGCTTCATGTTCCGCGACTGCACCGAGCTCACCACCATCTACGTAAGCGACGGATGGGAAGTAACCCACAACTCCTTCGACGACTTTATGTTTGACGGCTGCTTCAACATCGTGGGTGGCGCCGGCACCGTTTATGACGAAAACTACGTAGAGATTCAGTATGCCCGCGTTGATAAGGGCGACACCGAGCCCGGCTATCTGACCAAGAAAGAGGCCTACGCTGTTTTCAACAACAAGACCCTGACCTTCTACTTCGACGGCCAGCGCCTCCAGCGCGAAGGCACCACCTATGACTTGGATGCCATCAAGTGGTACTGGGACAACAACTGCATGAAGGTCACCACCGTAGTGTTTGACGACTCCTTTGCTGCAGTACGCCCCACCAGCACCTCACTTTGGTGCTCCGACATGACTCACCTCACCGAGATAAAGGGCATCGAAAACCTCAATACCAGCGAGGTAATCGACATGTCAGGCATGTTCCGCAACTGCGAGGCTCTGACCACCCTCGACCTCACCACCTTCGACACCCACAACGTACAGTACATGTCCAGCATGTTCTACTCTGAGAACTATAGCACTCTGGAGAGCGTTGACCTCAGCAGCTTCAACACTGAGAACGTCATGACAGCAAACTACATGTTCTACGGCTGCACCGAGCTCAAGACCATCTATGTAGGTGACAACTGGAACATAGATGTAGCAATAGGCTATGGAGAAGACAAGGGTATGTTTGAAGACTGCACCAGCCTCGTAGGCGAGAAGGGCACTCCCTTTGATGCAGCATTTGTTGACGGCACCTACGCCCACATCGACGAGGGCGACGACAACCCCGGCTACCTGACTGGAAAGCCCAAGGGCAATCCCGCCGATGTCAACGGTGACGGCAAGGTAAACACCGCCGACGTAGTGGCAGTTTACACCTTCATCGAAAAGGGTAGCGAGAGCGGCTTCATCCGCGAGGCCTGCGATGTCAACAAGGACGACGCTGTCAACACCGCTGACGTGGTAGCCATCTACACAGCCATCATCGGTGGTGAGGGAGCCAGCAGTCCTGCCTTCAACAAGCAGATGTTCAAACTGCTGACCAAGTAAAATACTCATAACTGCACAATAAAGGAGGGGCGGCTCAGGTCGTCCCTCCTTTTCATTTGTTTCCCGCATCTCGTGGGCAGGAAGTCCATTCTCATGCAAAATAAGTCCACTCTTATTTTATTTATCCCCACTCTCGTGATGACAAAAGCCCACTCTCCGAAAAATTAAGTCCGCTCTCGCGTTCACGAGAACGGCTTTAGATTTTACAAGAACGGCTTTAGATTCCACGAGAACGGCTTTAGATTTTACGAGAACGTGCTAAGATTTTCTCCGCACACTTCAGATTTCCGAGCAAGGCTTTCCTGTGCTCATTTATCTACTGAACTTTTTCCCAAAAATATAAAAAAACATATAAGATCATATCATTTTTCTTGTCTTTTAAAAATATATCATTATCTTTGCACAGTTCTCGCGCCGAAGTCCTCCATGTGCGGTGGGCCAAGGAAGACGGGAATATATGACAAAAGGCGTTTACTTAAGCGTCTTGCCTTGACACCTTGAAATCTGGCAGTTTCAACTATCCGTCAAGAGCAAGGCAACGGTAGATGTCCAGTGGGTATGGATATCCTTTCTTATAGGCTGTTGCCTACAAGGAATCATTCATATCAGCGTGGGCTTCGGCGTTGCTCGTTCAAACGGATAGGGCGATGCCAGAGCCTCAAGGTGTGGGACGAGTAGCGAAAAGAGGACTCCCACGCTTTTTTCATATCAGACACTATCAGACACTATTTCCTTACAAGTTAAATTTGAGTTAACCAGTCCTGCTTGGGAGTCAGGGACACAAAAACTATTAAAGATATGAGAAAATTTCTATCTCTCATCGTCATTGCCCTGATGGCAGCTGGATGGACTACGTCAGATGCCAAATGGATAATTGGCGAGCGCAAAAACGCCAGCCAACTTCAAGCTGGCGACACGGTGGTGCTGCAGTTTGTGGCCTCGGAGGCTTACTCTGACCGCTATCTGCAGGTATCGGACGATGCCCACGCTGACTACCAACTTTTGGTAGCCCCGGGCATGGGAGTCGGCGCAGCCGCTGTGATTACGTTTGAGGATGGTCCGCTCGACATCCGTACCGGAGCGCCTACCCTCTACATCAAGATGGTGGCTAACAACAAGTACATTGCCGCCACGTATTGGGACTGGACCTACGGCATGTCGCTAACGGAGTCTGTCAGCGAGGCTGCTCCGTGGCAGGTGCTTGACTGCGGACAGGAGATACCATGGTACACTGAAGGCGACGAGACCTTCTCTGCCTGGTATCACGAGGTTGACTCTAAGATGGACGAGAACTCTGTGGGTTTCAGCGTGTCACCGGCAGCTGACAGTTTTGCCTACCTTGCCAACTGGTACTCCAGCGGAGCAATCTGGCCTATTACTTGGGCCTACTGCAGCGGCAACCAGTGGAATGCCTATGAGGTGACTTACGAGAAAGACCTGCGCGATGACCTTGAGCAGTTGCTTAACTCCTACACCTCTGACATTGAATACATTGGTGGCACTGACCCCGGCTTTATGGCTCAGGATGCATTGAACACTTTCCAGAGTGAGCTGGAGAGCGCAATGGCTCTTTGCTACAATCCTGCCGCCACCGACGACGAATTGCAGGCCGCCTACACCAGCTTGCAGGAAGCTCGCGCCAACATGGCATCTTCTATGATTCCCATGACGGAGGGCTACTACTACATTGTAAATGATGATGAGAACATTGTCAATCGGGGAGTTGCAGAAAAAGCCATGTATCTCAATGAGGCAACGGGCACTTACTACTACGGCCCCTTCGACCCGAATGATCTAAAGTTTGTATATAAGGTTGAGCCCTACGAAGACGACAAGTGGACTGTTACGAACTATAAGGACAACACCTTGCTTGGTGTAGCCAAAGAGTTCTGCGGCTCCTTCTTCCCCAACACCGACCCGGAGAACTACACCTACCTCACTCCATGGGCCGGCACAGGCTCTTGGTATGTGCAGACATGGAACGGAGAAATACTCTGGTCACTTACTGCCTACGGCGACCCGGCCGCAGCCGACGACACCAGCACTATGCTGTGGGCATACAACGGCAAGGCTCTGGAAGATGTTCCTCACAGGAGTTGGGGCTGGCGCTTCCAGCGCGTAAGCGATGAGAAGATGGCAGAGTTTGCAGTTGTCAAGGAGCAGTCAGACCGCACCGCAGAACTGAAAGCCCTTGTAAAGGAAGCCAACGACTTGTATAACAATCTCTTTGATTACAAGCCTGACTATAGCGACAAGCTCATCACCACCGTCAGCGGCGGTGCTACTGAAGATCCTGCCGAGGACAACCAGCTGACTATCTCCACAGTGCGCAAGCAAGGTGTAAGTTTCGCCGACAAGTATGAGTACCTGATTGATGAGGACGACACCACCTACATGCAGGGTGAGGGCTATCTCCGCATCAAGCTCAAAGAGCCCAAGCAGTATATCACCTTTGTATATAACACTCGCGACCCCGAGGGGCGTGGTTCCAATCCTAACTGGCAGACTTGGGGCGCCAATGAGCGTCCGAAGCTCATCAACCTCTATGGTTGCAATGTTTCCGGCGGCGACAGCGGTTTCGGTGATCCTATTGTTACAGGTATTGACATGGGCGACCTGCCTCTGCCTGCAACCTATACGTTTGACTTCGGCCGTCCCGTTGACCGCGTAGCTTTCTTCGTAACACAAAATACCAGCGGCGGCACTTACTTCACGCTCTCCGAGTTCCAGATGTACGAGGCCAAGCCTGACGAGGCCAGCTCGCAGTACTACACCACCGAGGGCATGAGCGACCGCGCCGATGCTATGAAGACGCAGGCTACAACCAGCGCCGCTATCGTGGCTGAGAACACTACTACCGACGAGGACATTCAGGCTCTTAAGGATGCCATCGCTGCCGTTAAGGAACTGTATGCTGACACCACCTCTCTTGCTGAACTTATTGCCGAGAGCGAAGTGCTGCTGCAAGGCGTTAAGATTGGCGACGGCATGGGTGAGCTTAGCGACGAAGCACTTGCTACCGCACTGCGCACAGCTATCGATGATGCTCGCGCCACAGCCTTCGTTGCTCCTATCTCCACCGCTGCTATCATCGCAGCAGAGACAGCAGTAAGCGAAGCCAAGGCAGCCTTCCTGGCAGGCCTCAAGACCTTCGAGGTAGGCAAGTGGTACTTCATCACCAACCTCGATACAGAGCGTATGGGCGAGGCAGGTGCTGCAGATGCATACTGCGGCGGCAACGCCATCTACCTCAATAGCAAGTATCCCGGCAACGCCGTTACAAAGTGGGGTCTGTTCGACCAGACCAGCATGACGCTCAATGCCGACGGCAACCCAAGTGCCATGTGGCAGTTTGTACCGGTAGAGGGAACTGAGTATTACGCCATCCAAAACCTCTACACCGGTTACTACCTCGGCGACTACGCAGGCGACAACATCAACCTGCCAATCAGCGAGGCACCCGTACCCTACGAGGTTGCCTACACAGGCAACGCACAGTTCTCCCTCACTCCTAAGACCAAGGCCAACGCTAAGGGCTGGAGTCTGTGGCCTGAGGGCTATGAGTGCGACGTAGTATGCCACGATCCTGGCACTCCGGCCTCCGCATGGACATTCGTGGAAATCATTCCTGAGGAGCAAGAGGCTATCACCATCAATGGCTTCCCGATGAACTACATCGATGTAATGGCTGTGCCTTACAATGTGAAAAACATCGCCGAACTCAACGAAGGTGTCCACACCTATGCTGTCAAGAAGATAACCCAAGAGACAGTAACAGAAGGTGAAGGCGAAGAAGCTACCGAGGTGAGAGAAACCACCATCGAACTATATGAAAAGAATGAATTCGCTGCTGGCGAGCCTTGCATTATCGTGCTTGGCGACCTTGACCCCGCAGTAGAGTTTGACTACACCAACGACCTCATCATTCCGTTCCCAACAGAGATAGTTGACCACAGCTACAACTGTGTATCCAACGGTATCGTGGGCGGTCTGCACAACACTACATGCGGCGAAGGCGTAGCCCTCAGCTTCGACGGAAAGAAGTTTGAAGCAGTAGGTGCAGGCGGCAGTGTCTTCGGTGCACAGACCGGTGTCATCGACCTAACCACCTATAAGGGCGAAGTAACGGATGTTGAGACGGCTATGACTCTGGTCATCCGAGGCATGTCCGAGCTGCCCAAGGTAATAGAGCCCGCTGATGTGAACGGTGACGGCAACAAGAACACCGCTGACGTAGTGGCAGTATATACCTTCATTGAGCAAGGTGCTGCCAGTGGCTTTGCCCGTGATGCAGCCGACGTCAACCGCGACGGCAGCGTCAACACCGCTGACGTAGTAGCCATCTACACCGCCATCATCGGTAGTGAGGGAGCAGGCAGCCGTGCGTTCAAGAAGCAAATTATCAGACTCTTGAACAAGTAATCTACTCTTAACATCACACAAAGGAGGAATGGCTCCATGCCGCTCCTCCTTTTTTTTAATTATCCGATAAAGAATTACCTTTTATTGCGAGAGACAAAACCCGAAAAAGCTGCTGATTATATAAAAATCAGATGTTATTTTTTGTCGTTTCAATGTTTTTCGCGAAATTTGGACACTGAAAACATTATGAAAAAATATTTCTTACTTCTTTTTTCTTACATCTGCCTCCTCACTCCGTGCCTCTCACAGCAGACACTTGACGACGTGGACGGCGCTCCATGGGCAGACGCTGTATCGCCTATCGAAGGATATGCGCCCTCAATGGTTAGCATCCCCACCAGCAAGGTGAAGCACACTCCCTGCGACCGCAAACTGTCGCTATCAGGCGAATGGACTCTGTACGATGGTCAGGGCATCAGTGTAAGCGCAGAGGTGCCGTGTAGCATCCACTCGGCGCTGATGAAGGCTGGCGCCATTCCTGACCCGCGCCTCGGTCGCAACGACACCATTGCAGAGAAGTGCTCCTACCGAGGATGGACTCTGGAGCGCACCTTCCAGTACGACGGCTCGATGACCGACCCGTTGCTCAGTTTCAAGGGCGTAGCCAACAAATGCCGCATATGGCTCAATGGCCAGATGATTGGCGAGCACGAGGGCATGTTCGGCGGCCCCGACATAGCCATCGGTTCCCTTCTGCGCAAGGGCGAGAACACTATCAAGGTGGAGCTTGACCGCATCGGCATCCTTGGCGGCGGATGGACTCGCGATGCCAACGAGAGTTGGAAGAACACCGTGGTGGTCAACTGCGTCTATGGCTGGCACTACTCGAGGATTCCGTCGTTGGGCATCTGGGACGATGTGTTCATCTGCGAGCGCCCCGCCAACCGCATAGAGAATCCGTTTATCATGACGCGCCATTACAACGGCGACATGCGCCTCGGCATCACCCTCCCCACCACTACTAGCGGCGAGATAAGGCTGCTTATCACGCCCGACAACTTCAAAGGCAAGAGCCAGGCTTACAAGACCACCATTAAGGACACGCAGGGCAATGTGACCTTTGATTTCCACATCAACAACCCGCAGCTGTGGTGGCCTAACGACGCAGGCAAACAAAACCTCTACCGCGCTGAGGTGCAGCTTGTCAAGGACGGCAAAGTGGAGTCGGTATGCTCCACCCGCTTCGGCGTACGCACCATCGAGATGAAGCCGCTGCCGCTGCCGGCGGAGGAGCAGGCCAAGTGCTACAAGTGGCTGTTCTGCATCAACGGGCGCGACATGTTTATCAAAGGTACAGGCTGGTGTACTATGGACGTGATGCTCGAGTTCACCCGCGAGCGCTATGAGCGCTTCCTCTCCGTTGCCAGGCAGCAGCATGTGCAGATGGTTCGCGCATGGGGCGGCGGCATGCCCGAGACCGACACCTTCTATGATGTCTGCGACGAGCTGGGCATCCTCGTGCTGCAGGAGTGGCCCACCTGCTGGGACAGCCATTTCGTGCAGCCCTACGACCTGCTGAAAGAGACCGTGGAGCGCAACACCGTGCGCCTGCGCAACCACCCCTCGCTTGCCATGTGGGGCGGAGGCAATGAGTCGTACACCCTCGTGAGCCCGACCATCGACATGATGGGACGCCTTGCCAAGGAACTCGACGGCACCCGTGTGTTTCACCGCGGCGAGCCCAGAGGCGGCAGTCGCCACGACTACCACTGCTGGTGGGAGAACTACCCCATCTCCTACAACCTCAAGATGACCGCCCACTTCTGGGGCGAGTTTGGCATACCGTCGCTGCCCAATATCGAGACCATCAACCACTACCTTGACGGGGAAAGCTTCCAGTGGCTACCCGACGCCGAGTCGAGATTCACCCACCACACCGCCACCTTCGGCTACTCCGGCGACATAGAGAACCTCGCCCAATACGCCGGCTACTTCATGCCGCTGGGCAAGCTGGAGGACATCATCCTCGGCTCGCAGCTGGCTCAGTCGGAGGGAGTGCGCCACACCCTCGAGCGTGCCCGCACCATGTGGCCGCAGACCACGGGAGCACTCTACTACAAACTCAACGACAACTACCCCGGCCTGTCATGGTCGAGCATCGACTATGAGGGAGCCATCAAGCCGTTGCACTACTTTGCGCGGCGTGCCTTCGCGCCCACAACCACAGTGCTGCTTTTCGACACCACCAATATGGCGCATCAGGAAGCCGTGCTGCCTTACTACCTACTCAATGACGACCCCGCCCTCAACGGCAAGCAGCTCAAAGCCCACCTCACGGTGTGGAACCACGACATGCAATGCATCTACGACACCACCTTCACCCTCACCCCGCAGCAGATGGTGCACAAGATAGCCGACATACGCCTGAGCAGCAAGCAGACCACCTCCGAGATGCTCTACCTCAAGACCGACATCCTACTCGTTCCTCATCGCGGGCTTGTTCCGCGATCTCATGACAAACCACACGTTCCTCATCGCGGGCTTGTTCCGCGATCTCATGATTCACTCGTTCCTCATCGCGGGCTTGTTCCGCGATCTCATGATTCACTCGTTCCTCATCGCGGGCTTGTTCCGCGATCTCATG
>JAGCTG010000042.1 GCA_017963785.1 Bacteroidaceae bacterium
CAGAAACTCTCCGCAATCACTTGCAGGCTCACCGTCTTACCTGTGCCGGTGGCGCCGGCTATCAATCCATGGCGGTTAGCCATATTGCCGAGGATACTCAGCGCCCCTCTCTCGCAATGGGCGATGTAGAGGCCGTGTTGTGTGTCGTACATATTATTAAGAGTTTAAGGTTTTTTGTCGAGAGTCGAGAGTCAAGAGTCTTTTTTTAGAAGTTATCGCTTCGCTCAGAAGTTACCGCAGCTTCGCTGCTAGAAGTTATCGGAGCCTGTGGCTCCTCAGGAGTTATCGCTTCGCTCGACGATAGTCGCTTTCTAAGCCATTAAGCCATTAAGCCACTAAGCCATTTTTCGTTTGCGAAGTTACAAAAAACTTTTGGCTTATACAACTTGCAGGGTAAATATTTTTCAAAAAAAATATTGGCGACCGCTTAGCAGTCGCCAATATCAAGGTTGGTGGTTAGAGGTTATTGGCCATCCGTTTCCGGAGCCTTGTCGATTAGCTCCATAAACTGGTCGAGCTTAGGAGTGATAATAATCTGTGTGCGACGGTTGCGCTGACGTCCCAGCTCGGTGTCGTTGGTGGCAATAGGATTATACTCGCCACGACCAGCTGCACTGAGGCGCTTGGGATCTACGCCATACTTGTTCTGCAAGGCCTGTACCACTGACGAAGCACGCAGGGCACTGAGGTCCCAGTTGTTGCGGATATTCGTGCGGTTGATAGGCACATTGTCGGTATTGCCCTCGATGAGCACCTCATAGTCCTTGTAGTCGGTGATAATCTTGGCAATCTTACTGAGCGTCTGTCCGGCGCGGTCGTTGATTTCGTAGCTGCCCGACTTGTAGAGCATATTGTCAGCCAGCGAGATATATACCACACCCTTGAGCACCTTCACATCCACCTCGCTCAGCTCGTCACGCGTCAGCGAGCGGGTAAGTTTATTGGTGAGCGCCAGGTTGAGCGAGTCGCTCTTGCTCTTCACCTCCACCAGGTGCTTGATATAGGCGTTCGACGCATTGATCTCATCCACGAGCTTAGAGATATTGATGCTGCTCTGGCTGTTCTGGCTCAGACTGCTGTTGAGCGAGTTGTTGAGTTTGTCATACATCTCTTTCAGCTCGGCATTGCGACGCTTCTCTTCGTCGAGCATCTTGTCGAGGCTCTTCACCTCTGCCTGTGCGCCGGCGAGCTCTGCCAGAGTCCTGGAGTGCTGGCTCTGCAGCGATGCAAGTTCACTCTGCACGGTGGCATAGTCTTTCTGCAGGTTCACAAACTGCTTCTTGCTGACACAGCCGGTCAGCACGAGGGCCACTACCAGCAGCTTGGCTGCCGCGGCGGCTGTAATGAATGAAACTGATTTTTTCATAATAATTTTTTTTAGTAGTTAGCGCTTTGCTTAGAAGTTATCGCTTCGCTCAGAAGTTACCGCAGCTTTGCTGCTAGAAGTTATCGCGCTTCGCGCTCGACGATAGTCAAATGTTTTGATTGAGGTTGGAGTATTGTCTTTAACTTCTCGCTTGCACAGCAAGCGTTAACTTCTTGCCCGCTTGCGGGCATTAACTTCTTTAACTCCTTATATAGCAGCTAGCGCTCGCTAACGTTAAATTTCGGCTGCGAAAATAGTGATAATCGCAGTTACCGCCAAGGAAGGTCAGGGGTAATTGGCTGTGGGTTATAGATTTTTAAGAACCATGGAGCCGCAATTCGCCTTTTTTAAGAAACGGGCATGGGCGCTTAAGGACTTTTCACTTCTTTGGCATCAGCGTCAGCTTCAGCGGAATGCTGTGCGTCATCTTCACTACTTCGCCGTTGCGCCTGCCGGGACGCCATGGCGGCATATGCCTCACGATATCCACCGCACACTCGTCGAGTATCTCGTTTTTGCTGCTCTTGCTTACCCACGCATCAGAGATATATCCGTCTTCCTCCACCACAAGGTCCACCACCACGGTACCTTGCATCTTGCGAGGCACGGTGATTCTGTCCATCTCTGCCTTGATGAATTCGTTGAGCGCTTTCTCTCCACCGGTGAATCTTGGCTTTGCCTCTGCTGCCGTTACCAGCTTTACCAGGTCGGAACCGTCAATGGCGGGGCCCATGTATCCGCGTGTCTCATCGATAATCGTCTCTATCGACACGGGCAGAGCCTGGTGGAAAGCTGCTGCAGGGTTGCCGTTCATGCTCAGTGTGCCCACACCGCCGTAGATGGAGGCGCTGAAGTAGGCCTTCTGCTCTTCGCCCTTGAAGAACGCCACTGCATCGGCGGTGCCGCCGCATATGAGCGACTCTTCGCTCGGCTTCACCATCTTGATGTTCTGCGAGGCCAGCGTAGCCTTAGCCTTGTCTAAGATCTCCTGCGAGCTGGGAAACTCGGCGTGCAGCAACATGTCGCCGTAGCTATACACGCGCACCCGGATGCTGTCCTTATCGATGCCGATGTGGTAGCTGCGGTGGTGCTCTGGCGGCGTACTGCTGTCGGTGAAGTCATAACTGATGAGTGTCGTTTCTTCCCAGTCCTGCTGGGAGATGGTGCGCTCCTGCGCACAACTGAAAATGCCAAACATAGTAGTAAGCATTAAAGGGATAATCACATACTTTCTCATGGTAATATAGTTTAGTTGCTTAATGGCTTAGGTAGCTTAGATGGCTTCAAACATCTTCCTATAGTATTCCGCCTTTTCTTCCAGTTTCATGGGGTAGGCGCGGCTGGACGACGGCAGGCGCCAGAGCTCAAGTCCTCCGGTCTTTATGCACTCCCCCATGCGCGGTGCCTCGGCTATGCCGAAGTAGTTGCAGAGCGTGTCGGCAGCCTTCTGCCCAGTCACAGCGATGGCCCTCAGCTTGGGGGCACGACTGATCAACGCCCTGATGTCCGTCTGCTCCACCACCTCCAGAAATTTGTCGGAGGCGTTGTCCTTCAGTCGCCTCACCGCCTCGCTGGTGTCGTAGTATCCGAGGTGCTGCTCGCTCACCAGTCGCATTATCCTGTCCATGCGGTAGGTCTTGGCTGCGGTGTCCACGAGGTAGTCCTTGTCTCCGTAGAATATGAGGCCCATCAGGCGCCAGTGGTCGTTGGTGAAATTCGGGTAGAAGAACTCGAACCCCTTTGCCCACCGCTTCCTCGGTGGCGGGAAGCTACCGAGAAACAATACCCGTGTCTCCGCATCGATGCACGGCTTGAGAGGATGGCGTTCTATGGATTGAACATTGAGCATTTAGGGAATATATACTTTCTTTCCGCCGACAATGTTGATTCCCTTTTGAGGGAAGGTGAGTTGCCGGCCATTTAGGTCATAAATAGGAACGTTATTTTTTGCGTTATCGCTGACAGCCTTGATGCCATCAGGGTCAAGCAGGTCTGCTTCGATAATGTTCGTAAAGTCTCTCCAGCCCTCTGCGGCTTCGTATTTCGCCTTCGACCCGATAGGCACATAAAGCGGGATGTCGTAGCTGCAACCATTGAATATGGAATGATATTTCAAGGGCTCCTCATGAAATACGATTATCTCCTTCAGCTCCGTGCAGTCTGCAAAGGCATATAGACCAATATATTCCACATTTGGTGGTATGGTTATCGATGTTAGCCTTCCGCAGAAAGAGAAAGCATGCTCATCGATGTATTTCAGGCTGTAAGGCAACGATACTGATTCCAAGTCCGTACAACTACTGAAAGCCATGTCTTTAATACTATCCGCACCTTCCGGAATAGTGATGTGAGTCAGGTTATGTGTCGCCGTGAATGATCTCTCCCCTATCCTTTTCACTGTGTTGGGAATAAAGGCTGTGGGCGACCCTGACACCACTTCATCGTTGGCAGTCAGGATAATGGCATTGCAGTTGTCGCGTGAGTCATAGACGGTGTTGCCTTCCTCCACTCTGACAGATTTGAGTCGCCCACAATTACTCAAAAGATTAAAGCCTATCGACGTGACGCTGGCCGGCAGCACAAATTTCTCTATGGAATTTGTAGAAAATGCCTCGTACCCAATACTCCGAAGGGTTGTCGGCAGCTTGATTTCCTTGATAATATTCTCGCCACACCACCAAAAGGCCTGAGCGCCGATTGTCTCCACCCCTTCGGGGATATTTATTTCGCGCAGACGGGTGCAAGTGCTGAAAGCAAAATCGCCGATATGCTTCAGTGACGCAGGCAGGTCTATATACTTCAGCCAGTAGCAGGAATAAAAAGCAAGTTCGCCTATACTGGTGACATCCTCGGGTATCTTGGTACCCTGGCATCCCCGCACCAGTTCGTTGGTGGCCGTGCGGATAATGGCATTGCAGTCGTTGCGGGAGTCAAACACAGGGTTGCCCTCGTCCACCTTCAGTCGGCACAGCTGAGGCATATATCCAAAAGAGCCGCCGCTCACATCAGTGACGCTGGCAGGGACAGTAAAATCCAGAAGATATTCGTTCCGGAAAAATGCCGATCCGCCAATAGTGGTTACAGTCTGTGGCAACTTGATAGCTCCAAGATGATAGCACCCTCCGAAAGCACCATCGGGAAACACGTTATCCTCTGTGCTCACGTCATATGGTCCCAGCTGCTGTCCGCCAGCCACGACATTGGCATCAGTGAGGTCGAGGTCTATCAGCCGTCCTGTTAGCACCAGATTTCTCAGACAGTTGAAGTCCGTGCCGTTTATGTTGCCATTTACCTTCAGTCGGTCGCTGAAGAGCACTTCGTCATCATCAATCACTTCAGCCAGACTACCCGCAGACGGAACAGTCACCTCATAAATCTGTGGCTTATAACCAACTGGACGGATGTCGCAGCACATCTCCTCACCTCTACTAAAATTGGAACCACCGGGATTCAAGGCATTGATGTTGAAATAGCCGTCAAAGTTGCCATCCCATCCCCAGTTGACATGCACATTGCCGTCTGCATCGTAACCGTCAAAAATAAAGCCGTGGCCACCTCCGGAATAATAGACAGGCTGCCCCCGTGAGATGTTGGAATACACGCGGCCCAGCCAGACATCGTCGGCAATCCTGTCGCGCTCCAAGTACATTATGAATGGATAGTTCAGATATAAAGCCATCGCCGACTGCATCTTGCCGCAGTTTGTAGAGCTCGCCCATATGCCATACTGCATCTCGGCAGCCTTGCCGCACACCTCCATCAGCGACGCCACAGCCGCTGATTGCTGCTCGGTATAGCCTGAGAGATAACTGTCGAGCATGTTGCCATAATCAAACTGGATGGTGCTGAAGTCTTTGTCTATAACCTGTTCGCCCTCCTCTGAATACCAAGTATAGATATTCCTGCTGTATCCATGTTCAGGGTAATGATGGTAGCGACACAGCTGGGCAATAGCCGTGGCTACGCAGCCCGTCACGCACTGCTCCCCTCTCATCTGCGGGCACAGTTGGTTGAAGGGAGCCTCCTGCCCCCATTGTGACGTAAGCATCGGGGCCACCTCGCTCCTCAGCCTGGAGGGGATGGAGTAGCCGGAGCCATCGTCCGAGACGATACTCTCATTGATAGCATTCAGCCACCAGGCGAAGCCCTCGGGCATCGCGTTGTGAGAGCATGCTTTGTGGGAATAGCCCAGCACCTGCTGCAAGCTACGCTCTTTGGGCAACACCACCATTCCTTCCCCGCCACTCACAACGGCTACATTCTCTTTCTCTACTACCACCTGCAGGTTCTGCTCGGCTTTTGGCTCTGCCGTGGGCATAGCCATCTTGGATGGGGCCTTCTGACTGAAGAATAGCCTCGCCATGCTCTTCAGTTCTTCATGTGAACGCTTCTGAGCATGCAGCTGAATAATCCCTCCCAATAAGAAAAGGCAAATCAGCAACCTTAAAAATCTCTGTCTTTCCATAGGCTGTTCATTCGGTCGCGCAGCTTCTGCTCCGCGGCATTGGGCTGTCCGTGCCAGAGGCGCTCGCCCTTCAGTTCGTCGGGCAGGTACTGCTGGTCCACGAAGTGGCCTTCAAAGTCGTGCGCATATTTATAGTCGGTGCCGTAGCCCAGCTGCTTCATCAGCTTGGTAGGCGCATTCCTCAGATGTAGCGGCACAGGCAGGTTGCCTTTCTCCTCGGCCAGCTGCAGAGCCTTGCCGATGCCGAGGTATGCCGAGTTGCTTTTCGGCGAGCAGGCCAGATACACAGTGGCCTCTGCCAGCGGTATGCGCCCCTCGGGCCATCCTATCTTCTCCACCGCCTCAAAGGCAGCGTTGGCCAGCAGCAGGGCGTTGGGGTTGGCCAGACCTATATCCTCGGCAGCCGAGATAATCAGTCGGCGGGCAATAAACTTAGGGTCTTCGCCGCCCGCCACCATGCGTCCCAGCCAGTAGAGAGCGCCGTCGGGGTCGCTGCCGCGGATGCTCTTGATGAACGCCGAGATAATATCATAGTGCAGCTCGCCGTCCTTGTCGTAGGCTGCGGGGTTGAGCTGCAGCTGTGTCTTTACCGTTTCGTTGTTGATGATGGCCGTCTCGCCCTCAGCGAACGAGCTCACCACCAGGTCGATGATATTGAGCAGCTTGCGGCCGTCGCCGCCGCTGTATTGGAACAGAGCCGTTGTCTCCTCCACCTTGATGTCGCGGTCCGTGAGCACGAGGTCTTGGCTGAGCGCCTTGTCCATCAGTGTCTGCAGGTCGTCGTCCGTCAGCGGTTTGAGCACATACACCTGGCAGCGGCTGAGCAGCGGGGTGATGACCTCAAACGAGGGGTTCTCTGTCGTGGCACCTATCAGCGTCACTATGCCGCGCTCCACAGCCGAGAGCAGCGAGTCTTGCTGGCTCTTGCTGAAGCGGTGTATCTCGTCGATGAAGAGGATGGGTGTCGGCGAGTCGAAGAAAGTGTTCTTGGCAGCCTTGTCAATCACATCCCTCACATCCTTCACGCCGCTACTCACCGCGCTGAGAGTGTAGAAGGCCGAGCCCATGGCGTTGGCGATGATGTGCGCCAGCGTCGTCTTGCCCACACCGGGAGGGCCCCACATGATAAACGAGCTGACATGCTTGTTGTCTATCATGCGCCGGAGGGCACACCCCTCCCCCACCAGATGCTGCTGCCCCACATAGTCCTGCAGGGTGAGCGGTCTCATACGCTCTGCCAATGGTCGCGACATAATGAAGAGTTTACTGTTTACTGTTTATTTTTCGCGCTTCGCGCTCAGTCGAGAGTCGAGAGTCGAGAGTTAATGTTCAATGTTCAATGCTCAATGTTCAATGCTCAATGTTCAATGTTCAATGTTCAATGGCCTAAGCCACTATAGCACATTCAGCACTTGCTCTTTTATCTGTTCCAACTCATCCTTCATCCGCACGACGAGGCGCTGCATCTCCGCGTGGTTGCTCTTGCTTCCGAGCGTATTGATCTCGCGCCCCATCTCCTGGGCGATGAACCCGAGCTTCTTGCCAATGGGTGCCGGGGCGTCCATCGTCTCCCTGAAGTAGTGCAGGTGATTGGTGAGGCGTTGTTTCTCCTCGTTGATGTCGAGTTTCTCTATGTAGTAGATCATCTCCTCCTCGAGTCGGTTGCGGTCGTAGTCGATGTTCAGGCTGTCGAAGCGCTCCACTATCTGCTGCCGTATCTTCTCTGTGCGCTGGGGCTCGTATTGCTCCACCTCCTTGAGTAGAGCGGCGATATTGCGGAGCTTCTCCTCAAACTTCTTCTGCACCGCCTCGCCCTCCTGGCGACGGAACGCGCTCAGGTTATCCAGAGCCTGAGCCACAGCTGCCTGTACAGCCTTCCACTCCTCGTCAGGGACATCGTTGGTGCTCCCTGTCGTGATGCCGGGCATTCGGCATAGCACCGCCCACCAGTCCTGCGGCTCGTTGATACCCAACTCGCGGCTCGCAGCCTTGATTTGATTGACGTAGCTGGCTGCCGTGTCAGTGTTGATGGTTACTGCACCGTCGCTAGCGGAGTCCTCTATCCTCAAGGTCAAATCAATCTTTCCTCTCGTGACGCTGTCGGCTACCATCTGCCTGAGCAGCAAGTCCTTGTCTGCGTATGCAGGAGCCAGACGGGTGGAGATATCGAGGTTCTTGCTGTTGAGAGCCTTCACCTCGGCGATGATCTTGCGATTGAGAGCTGCGGTCTCGCCCTTGCCGCTTTGCTCTCGCGGCTCCTGAATGCCAGACCGCGCCGATGGCGCGACCACTGGCGAGCCGCTCGCGAAGGCTACGCCTTTGCCGTAGCCGGTCATTGACAGTAACATAATTTTGATTTACAATTTGACAATGTACAATTTATGTACTATTATTTTTCCATTTACTA
>JAGCTG010000043.1 GCA_017963785.1 Bacteroidaceae bacterium
AAATGCGTAGTTTGCGCAGTTTAGTGCCCATTTTGTGTCTTTTCCTGAAATTCGTTTACAGTTTTCTTCTGGTTTTACAGTGGTTTTATTTACATCGTACTTATTAAAAATGACAATTTACTGAGATTGTTGACATCTTACGGATTTTGTTTACACGACAAAGATACATCTTCTTTCTTATTTCCTCATAATTTATATAGGAAAAAAGAGAAAAAAGTTGTAATTTTGCGGCCGTAAATTTTTATACTATGGCAATAGAACTGAAAGACCTTACAAAGAGAAGCGAGAATTACTCCCGCTGGTATAACGAACTTGTGGTAAAAGCTGACCTCGCTGAGCAAGCTGACGTAAGAGGATGCATGGTCATCAAGCCCTATGGCTATGCCATCTGGGAGAAGATGCAGCAAGTGCTCGACGGTATGTTTAAGGAGACGGGCGTGCAGAACGCCTACTTTCCACTGCTCATACCCAAGAGCTTTCTATCCAAGGAGGCCGAGCACGTGGAAGGCTTCGCCAAAGAGTGCGCCGTGGTGACTCACTACCGCCTCAAAACCAACGAGACGCACGACGGTGTCGTCGTTGACCCCGAAGCCAAGCTGGAGGAAGAACTCATCATCCGCCCCACATCAGAGACCATAATCTGGAACACGTATAAAAACTGGATTAAGTCATATCGCGACCTACCCGTGCTCTGCAACCAGTGGTGCAACGTGATGCGATGGGAGATGCGCACACGCCTCTTCCTGCGTACAGCCGAGTTTCTCTGGCAGGAGGGACACACTGCACACGCCACCCGCGAGGAGGCTGAGCAGCGTGCACAGCAGATGCTCAAAGTGTACGCCAAATTTGCTGAAGACTATATGGCCGTGCCCGTCGTGCAGGGCGTGAAAAGCGCCACCGAGCGCTTCGCCGGTGCCATCGACACCTACACCATAGAGGCTATGATGCAGGATGGCAAGGCGCTGCAGAGCGGTACGAGCCACTTCCTCGGTCAGAACTTCGGCAAGGCCTTTGGCGTGCAGTTCCTCAACAAGGAGAACCAGCTCGACTATGCCTGGGCAACTTCGTGGGGCGTGAGCACCCGACTGATGGGCGCGCTCATCATGACTCACTCCGACGACAACGGCCTCGTGCTGCCCCCAAGGCTGGCGCCCATACAGGTGGTGATAGTGCCCATCGGCAAGCCCGCACAGATGGAGGCGCTCGACCAGAAGGCCGCCGAGATGGTCGCAAAGCTCAAGCAGCTCGGCGTGAGCGTGAAATACGACAACGACGACAGCAAGCGCCCGGGCTTCAAGTTTGCCGACTATGAGCTGAAGGGCGTGCCCGTGAGGATTGTGCTCGGCGCACGCGACCTGGAGAAGGGCGAGGTAGAAATCATGCGCCGCGACACCCTGGAGAAACAGAATGTCAGCGTGGAAGGCATCGAGGAGTATGCCAAGAGCCTGCTCGACGATATACAGCATAATATCTACAAGAAGGCGCTCGACTACAGGATGGCCCACACCTATGAGTGCAGCGACTACGACGAGTTTAAGAAGAAGGTGCAGGAAGGCGGCTTCTTCCTCTGCCCGTGGGACGGCACCGAAGAGACCGAGGCACAAATAAAAGAAGAGACACAAGCCACCATTCGCTGCATACCCTTCGACGTCGACCAAACCAATCCCGGCACCGACATGGTAAGCGGCAAGCCTGCCAAGTTCAAGGCATTGGTGGCACGCGCCTATTGATTTAACATTGAACATTGAACATTGAACATTGAACATTGAGAATTGAAAGTCGCTATCGTAAAATACAATGCTGGAAACGTCTGCTCTGTAGTCAATGCGGTGAGGAGACTGGGACTGGAGCCGCTCGTGACCGATGTGGACGACGAGTTGCGCCAGGCCGACTGCGTGCTCTTCCCCGGACAGGGCGAGGCTGCATACACTATGCAGTATCTGAGGGCCACCGGACTGGACAAGGTGATAAAGAGCCTCACGCAGCCTGTTCTGGGCATCTGCATCGGCATGCAGCTAATGTGCCGCCACAGCGAGGAGAGCGATACCGAATGCCTCGGCATTTTCGACGCTGAGGTGAAGCGTTTCATGCCCACACAGCATTGCCAGAAGATACCGCACATGGGATGGAACAGCCTGCACAATCTCAAGAGTCCGCTATACAATGGCATTGACGAGGGTGACTTCGTGTATTTCATCCATAGCTACTACGTAAGCAGTAACCCCTACTCCATCGCCGACTGCGACTACATACACCCCTTCTGCGCATCCATGCACAAGGACAACTTCTACGCCACCCAGTTTCACCCTGAAAAAAGTGGACGCATAGGCGAACAAATACTTAGAAACTTCGTTACCTTGAACTCTTGAACCTCTTGAACTTCTTAAACCATTAAACTCCACAATGCTCCAACTCATCCCTGCTATAGACATCATCGGCGGCCAATGTGTGCGCCTCACCAAGGGCGACTACGACAGCAAGACGGTCTATGACCTCCGCCCCCTCGACTTTGCAAAAGAGATAGAGGCGCTGGGCTACCGCAGACTGCATATGGTAGACCTCGACGGAGCACGTTCCAGCCACGTGGTGAATATAGAGGTGCTGAACGAGGTGGCCACCCACACCAGTCTGCAGATAGACTTCGGCGGTGGCATAAAGACCGACGCAGACCTCGAGGCGGTGTTTGAGAATGGTGCTACATTTGCCACCATTGGCAGCGTGGCAGCCAAGGAGCCGCAGCTGATGGACAGATGGATAGAGCGCTACGGAGCCGACCGACTGATACTCGGTGCCGACGTTAAGGATGGCTTCGTTTGCATCAGCGGATGGAAAGAAAAAAGCCGCATGAGGCTGATGCCGTTCTTGCAAAGCTACTACGCAAAAGGCATTCGTCAGGTGCTATGCACCGACATAAGCAAAGACGGCATGCTGCAAGGTCCTGCCGTAGAGCTATACAAAGAAATAATGCAGCAGATGCCCAACCTGCATCTCATTGCCAGCGGAGGCGTCAGTTGCGAGGAAGACATCGCCCGACTCGACAGCGCTGGCATACCCGCCGTAATATTCGGCAAAGCAATATACGAAGGCAAAATCGACCTAAAACAATTAATTCACTCCTAACTCATAACACCCATGCCCCTCGCCAAAAGAATAATCCCCTGCCTCGATGTCAAAGACGGACAGACAGTCAAAGGCACACACTTCGTCAACCTGCGCTATGCCGGTGACCCTGTGGAGCTGGGCAAGGCATATAGTGACCAGAATGCTGATGAACTGGTGTTCCTCGACATCACAGCCAGCTATGAAGGGCGCAAGACCTTCACCGACATGGTGGGCAGGGTGGCTGCCGAGCTTTCGATACCCTTCACCGTGGGCGGCGGCATAAACGAGATGAAAGACATCGACATTATGCTCAATGCAGGAGCCGACAAGGTCAGCATCAACTCTGCTGCCCTGCGCCGCCCCGAGCTTATCGACGAGATAACCAGCCATTTCGGATCGCAAGTATGCGTAGTGGCCATCGACGCCAAGCAGCAGGATGACGGGCAGTGGCAGTGCTACATCAATGGAGGACGCATACCCACAGACCGTAACCTCTATGAGTGGGCCAAAGAAGTGGAGGATCGCGGTGCCGGCGAGATTCTCTTCACAAGCATGGATCACGACGGAGTGAAGCACGGCTTTGCCAATGAGGCCCTTGCCCATCTGGCCGACATGCTTTCGATACCCGTGATAGCCAGTGGCGGTGCCGGCAACATGCAGCACTTCCGCGATGCATTCATTGAGGGCAAGGCCGATGCAGCGCTGGCAGCCAGCGTGTTCCACTACGGAGAGATAAAAATTTCCGACCTCAAGCACTATCTGCGCGACGAGGGAATAACCGTAAGACTTTGATTATTGAGCATTGAACATTGAACATTGAGCATTAATTTTAGAACTCTCGAACTTTTTACTACTATAAACAATCAACTATAAACTTTCCAAATGACAATAGACTTCGACAAGATGGACGGCCTGGTGCCTGCAATAGTGCAAGACGCCACCACCAAAACCGTGCTGATGCTCGGTTTTATGAACGAGGAGGCATACCTCAAGACTCTTGAGTTGAAAAAAGTGACTTTCTACTCGCGCACCAAGCAAAGGCTGTGGACCAAGGGGGAGGAGAGCGGCCACTTTCTGCACCTGGTGGACATCAAAGCAGACTGCGACCAAGACACACTCTTGGTGCTTGTCAATCCAGAAGGACCGACCTGCCACAAAGGCACCGACACCTGCTGGGGTGAGAAGAATGAGGCCAATCCTCTTCTCTTCCTCAGCGAGCTGCAAGACTTTATTGAGAAGCGCCACGAAGAGATGCCCGAAGGCTCCTACACCACCTCACTATTCAAGGACGGCATCAAACGCATAGCACAAAAAGTAGGCGAAGAGGCATTGGAGGCTGTCATCGAGGCATGCAACGGCACTAACGAGCGCCTTGTGTATGAGGGCTCCGACCTGTTCTATCATCTTATCGTGCTGCTCACTGCAAAGGGCCTACGTATAGAAGATCTGGCACGCGAACTGCAAGTGCGACACAAGCCAGGATGGGCAAAACATTAAATCTTGACAATAATTATATACCATGCTATTAAATTATAATAATGTAGAGATAAGGCAAGACGATGCCTTGATACTGAAAGATATCAGTTTCTGCGTCAACAGCGGCGACTATGTGTTTATTACCGGCAAGGTGGGCAGCGGCAAATCAACCCTGCTCAGCACCATCTACGGTGAGCTGCGTCCACTCAGTGGCGAGGCACAGGTGCTCGACTATGACATGCTCAAGATAAAGCCCAAGCAGCTACCTGCACTACGCAAACGGTTGGGCATGGTTTTTCAGAGTTTCCAGCTTCTCAACGACCGCACGGTGAGAAAGAACATGGAGTTTGTACTCAAAGCCACGGGCTGGAAAGTCAAGGACGAAATACAGACACGCATACAGGAAGTGCTCAGCAAAGTGGAGATGCTCGACAAGATAGACAAATACCCCTACGAGCTCTCCGGCGGACAGCAGCAGAGAGTGGCCATAGCCCGCGCCATACTTAACAAGCCCCAGATTATTCTCGCAGACGAACCCACAGGCAATCTCGACATAGAGAGCAGCACATGCGTAGTGGAACTGCTCAACGAGATACGCCACGAGGAAGGCACAGCCATCATCATGTCAACCCACAACCTGCAGTTAATCAGCCTCGTGGACAATGCCACAGTATATACCTGCAGCGACGAACACCTAACTCTAAACTCCTAAAAAAATGAAAATACAGAAATTCGGCGGCACCTCGGTAGGTAGCGCGCAAAGGATGAAAGAAGTGGTGAAGCTCATCGGCAAAAACGAGAGCAGCCTCGTAGTGCTGTCAGCCATGGCTGGCACCACCAATGCCCTTATCGAGATAGCCGACTACTTTGCCAGAGGCAACAGAGAGAGTGCAGCAGCAATGATTGGCAAGCTCTATACCAAATACATGTGCCACATCGACGAGCTGTACTCCACCGAGAAAATGAGGGAAAAAACCCGCACCTTTATCAACGACAACATTTTCAAGGTGTTGCTTAGCTACAAAAAGAGCAACTTCACCCCCGAGATGGCAAAAGAGATAGTTAGCCTCGGCGAGATAATGAGCACAAATATGCTGGTCAACTACTGCAACGAACAAGGCATGAAAGCCGTGCTACTGAATGCACTGGACTTCATGCGCATCGACCAGTACACCGAGCCCGACATCCATCATCTTCGCGAGACACTGGTGCCATTGCTCAAGCAGCATAGCGATGCCCAATACTTTATCACTCAAGGCTTTATCTGCCTCAACCACGAAGGCAAGGTTGATAATCTGGAGCGCGGAGGCTCCGACTACACCGCATCGCTCATAGGTGCCGCCATCAAAGCCGATGTGATAGAGATATGGACCGACATCGACGGCATGCACAACAATGACCCCCGCTATGTGGAAGGCACACAGCCCGTACACCATCTCCATTTTGAGGAAGCCGCCGAGCTCGCATACTTCGGCGCCAAGATACTTCACCCCACCTGCGTATTGCCAGCAAAGGCAGCAGGCATACCCGTCAAGGTACTCAACACCATGCAGCCTGAGGCCGAAGGAACACTCATCGACAATATCTTCGACCCGGGACAGATAAAAGCGATAGCTGCCAAAGACAACATCACCACTGTCAAGATTGTCAGCACACGAATGTTGCTGCAGACAGGTTTCCTGCGCAAAGTGTTTGAGATATTTGAGACATACAACACACCTATCGATGTGGTTACTACCTCAGAGGTAGGTATCTCGATGTCAATCGATAAGATAGACCAGCTCGCCAACATCGTTCACGAGCTAAAGCAATACGGCACCGTGGTCGTTGACCAGGATATGTGCATCATTTGCGTAGTGGGCGACCTGCGTAGCAAAAACATCGGTTTTGAGTCCTCCATTACCAATGCCCTGCGCGATATCCCCATCCGCATGATATCCTTTGGCGGAAGCGAACACAACATCTCTTTCCTCATCAGTCAGAAAGACAAGAAGGCAGCCCTCAAAGCACTCAGCAAACAACTTTTCAATTAAACTATCAACGACAAACTATCAACTTTATCAATGATCACCCCTTACTACCTATACGATACAAGCCTCTTTAGCCGCACCATAGAAGCAGCCAAAGCCGAAGCCACCACGCTGCCAGGAGCCCAGATACACTTTGCCGTAAAAAGCAATAGCAACCCTACCCTCGTAACCATCGCCGCCAAGGCTGGCCTCGGTGCCGACTGTGTCAGCGGATACGAGATAGAGCGCTGCATCAGTTGCGGCATACCTGCCGAGAAGATTATGTATGCCGGTGTTGGCAAGACCGACCGCGAGATACTGCTCGCCCTCAATGCCGGCATCGGTTGCTTTAATGTTGAGAGTATCCCCGAGCTGGAAGTCATCAATCACCTCGCTGCCAGTTGCGGCAAGGTAGCCAACATTGCCATCCGTGTCAATCCCAACATTGATGCCGGCACACATGCCAACATCACCACCGGACTTGACGAAAACAAATTCGGCATACCCCTCATTCAGGTCTTTGACGTCATCCACCTTGCACACAAACTGAAGAATATCCGCTACCTAGGACTACATTTCCACATCGGCTCGCAGGTGCTTGACATGACACCCTATGTTCACCTCTCCCGCTACATCAACAAACTGCAAAACATGATAGAGGCTGAGGGCATCACCGACACAGTCTCCATCAACGTTGGCGGAGGTCTTGGCGTGGACTATGTCAACCCCGAGGCTAATCCCATTCCCGATTTCAAGACATATTTCAGCGCGTTCAAGGACAATCTCAACCTGCGTCCCGGCCAAGAGTTGCACTTCGAGTTGGGACGAGCCCTCAGTGCACAGTGTGGCAGACTCATTGCCCGCTGCCTCTATGTCAAGCAGGCAGTAGGCCACGACATTGCTATCATCGATGCCGGCATGACCGAGCTGATACGCCCCGCTCTCTATCAGGCCATTCATAAGATTATCAACATCACAGGGCGCAACGAGCAACGCCCTCTCCACACCTACGACGTGGTAGGCCCCATCTGCGAGAGCAGCGATGTCTTTGCCACTCAAGTGCGACTGCACGAAATGAGACGAGGCGACGAGATAGCCATACTCTCCGCAGGTGCATATGGCTTCACAATGGCGTCCAACTACAATATGCGACCGCTGCCTCAAGAAATAATTGACAATTGACCATTGCTACTTGGCTATTAAAAAAAATCTTGCTGCAGGCATAGCGTAATTCACAAAATTGTTGTAATTTTGCCGCCGATTTGCCGAAATAGCTCAGTTGGTAGAGCAACGCATTCGTAATGCGTAGGTCGCGGGTTCGAGTCCCGCCTTCGGCTCCAAGAAAGTTAATTTCTAGATTTCAACTTTCATATTTCAATTTCATGGAAAAGGTAGTATCAGGCATTCGCCCCACTGGCAATCTCCACCTCGGCAATTATTTTGGAGCCGTCAAGTCGTTCGTTAAGATGCAGGACGACTACGACTGCATGTTTTTCATTGCCGACTGGCACTCCCTCACCACACAGCCTAAGCCTGAGGATATACGGCGCAGTGTCAAGACCATCCTCGCCGAGTACCTCGCTTGCGGCATCGACCCCGAGAAGGCTGTTATCTACATACAGAGCGATGTACGCGAGACACTAGAGCTCTACCTATACCTCAACATGAACGCCTATCTTGGTGAGCTTGGGCGAGTTACCACCTTCAAGGAGAAGGCACGCCAGCAGCCAAACAATGTCAATGCAGGCCTCTTCACCTACCCCACTCTTATGGCTGCCGATGTGCTGCAGCACCGCGCCGTCAAGGTGCCCGTAGGCAAGGACCAGCAGCAGAATATGGAGATGATGCGCAAGTGTGCCCGTCGCTTTAATAATATATATAATGTAGAGTACTTCCCGGAGCCGCAAGACTTCACCTATGCCGCACAGGCAGTCAAGATACCCGGTCTCGACGGCAGTGGCAAGATGGGCAAGAGCGATGGCAACTGCATCTATCTCTGCGACGACGATGCCACCATCACCAACAAGGTGAAGAAAGCACTCACCGTCAGCACTCCCACCGAGCCCAACTCAGAGAAGCCCGAATGCATACAAAACCTCTTCACCTTCCTTGATATATGCTCCTCGCCCGAGGTAAAAGCATTCTTTGAGGAACAGTGGAACAACTGCGCCATCCGTTTTGGCGACCTTAAGAAGCAGCTCGCTGAAGACCTGTGCCGCATCATCGGTCCTATCCGCGAACGCATACAACAGTTCAGCAGCGACGATGCACTGCTTGAGCGTATAGCCCGCGACGGAGCTGAGCGAGCCCGCGCCTCCGCTGCACAAACCCTGCGTGAAGTACGCGAGATAGTCGGCTTCTCACCCACTCAACGCTAAATTTAAACAATAAACTAAAAACGTTTCCAACTACTATTAACTATAAATTTTAATAATAACCGCGCTTGTGGCGAAATTGGTAGACGCGCCAGACTTAGGATCTGGTGACTCAGGTCGTGTAGGTTCGAGTCCTATCAGGCGCACACACACAACAACAAACTGATGGCCGTAGTGCCCAGATACTAAATCCGAGCGAGTAGATACTTGCTCGGATTTAGTTTTTTGTAAGCACGCACTTAATTTTGAGGTGCTCGGGCCAAGGTATCTCTTCTTGCGTAAAAGCGCGCTGCCAATGCTCCGCTTATATTATGCCACACGCTGAATATGGCTCCTGGGATAGCGGCCAAAGGATATGCTGCAAAATGAATGGCAGCCAGACCGCTGGCCAATCCTGAGTTCTGCATTCCCACCTCGATAGAAATTGCTCTCTTCTTGGAATCCGAAAGGCCCAATACCTGTCCTATCAGATATCCTATGCCTAAACCACAGATGTTATGAGCCATCACTACCAGCACCACCAGCAGTCCGCCAACAAGCAGATGATCTGCATTATTAGACACAACGATACCCACCACCCAACAAATAGCCAACGACGAAAAGGCTGGCAGATAGGGAACAAGTCTATTGGTCATACGAGACAGAAAGCGCTGACAAAGCAAACCTGCAAATATGGGAGCAATGACAACATAGACGATGCTCAACAGCATACCAATAGTATCTACCTCAACCAAAGTGCCGGCCATCAACCATACCAGCATTGGAGTGAGCAGAGGGGCAAGAAGTGTGGAGGTAGCTGTCATGCCAACGGAAAGAGCGAGATCGCCCTTCGCCAGATAGGTTATCACATTGGAGGCCGTTCCTCCAGGGCAACATCCAACAAGGATAATACCCAAAGTCAATTCCTTTGGCAAAGCGAAAGCCCATGTCAGCAGCCAGGCAAGCAACGGCATCACAGTATATTGTGCCAGACATCCGATTAAAATATCTTTGGGGCGACTCAACACAACACCGAGGTCTTGCGGGGAGAGAGTCAAGCCCATACCAAACATTATCACGCCCAGCATAGGGCTGATTGCACTTGTATCAATCCATAAGAAAGAAGACGGCCAGCACAATGATACTACAGCCACAGCCAGCACCATCACGCCCATGTATTGCGATATAAAATGACAAAGTTTCTTCATGTGTTTGCTCTGCAAAATTACAAATAAGTTTGGAAATGCACCCATATTTTGCATATATAACATAAAAACCGCGTAATTATATTTTCACACCTCACTCTCCGTTGCCAGTTCTCAATTTTTTATTAATTTTGCTGACAGAATCAAAATCTTATACTCTGAATGGAATATATTCTGGATATACTTAAAGCGGTAGCTGGCATCATCAACGAAATGTCGCCCTACCTGTTACTTGGCTTCCTGCTCGCCGGCTTGATGCACGCCTTCATCCCGGGCGGATGGTATGCCAAGTATCTGAGCGGTCATTCGCTGCGCTCAGTGTTTAACGCAGCCCTCTTCGGAGTGCCACTGCCATTGTGTTCGTGCGGAGTGCTGCCCACCGCCATGTCGCTGCGCCGCGAGGGAGCCGGCAAGGGAGCCGTCACTTCCTTTCTCATCGCCACGCCGCAGACAGGTGTTGACAGCATCTTTGCCACCTATTCGCTGATGGGACTCCCCTTTGCCATCGTGCGACCCGTCACAGCATTCCTCACCGCCATCCTCGGCGGCACCCTCGTCAACTGGGGCACAAAACCCGAAACGCTCAAACTTTCCAACTCCTCACTCCCAACCCATAACTCCTCCCCCCTCCCGACTAACTCCTTCAATTCTAAAGTATTCTCCGCTCTCCGTTACGGCTTTGTGGAGATGATGCAGGATATCGGCAAATGGCTCGTCATCGGACTCATCATCGCCGGACTTATCACTGTACTTGTGCCCGAAAGCTTCTTCGCCGTTTTTAAGGACAACACTATGCTCAGCATGTTACTGGTGCTGTGCATCAGCATACCGATGTATATCTGTGCCACAGGCAGCATACCCATAGCCGTGGCCCTGATGCTAAAGGGACTCACCCCCGGCGCTGCACTGGTGATGCTCATGGCAGGTCCTGCATGCAACGCAGCGTCTCTTATATTAGTTAATAAGGTTTTGGGCAAGCGCACCTTGCTGCTATATCTCGCCGCCATAATTGGTGGTGCCGTACTCAGCGGCATTGTCATCGACCAACTGTTGCCAAGATATTGGTTTACAGAATATTTGAGTACCGCCAACGCTTGCTGCAACGATGTGGCAGGATGGTTTCAATGGCTATGTACGGGCATTCTCGCACTACTACTGCTCAATGCCTTCCGACTAAAACTGGGCAAAAAATCTTGCTGTTGCGAAAGTCACCGCGAAGATCACTGCGAGTGTCACTGCCAACACCACGACATGGAATAAAAAATATTTTTTGCCTTATCTTATTAAGAACAAAACACTTAAAATCGAGGGGCAAAAAAACCACAAAAAAATCCCCAAAAAATTCTTTCTCGTATTGTGAAAAAATAGTAATTTCGCAGTGCAAAAAATCTATGAACAGGATAATCTCGCATATAGAAAATCTGCTACTCAGTCACGACTGCGTTATCGTGCCGGGCATAGGCGGTTTCATCACCCATTTCGAGGAAGCATTCTTCTCCGACGATGGTAGCGAGATCTATCCTCCCTATTGCTCTGTCAGCTTCAATGCCCATCTCTCCGACAAAGAAGACAAGTACGGCATGCTCACTCAGTCGTACATGACTGCCTACGATATCAACTATCCCAAGGCGCTGGCGCTCGTCAATGATGATGTGGCTAAGATGCGCGAGCTCTTGCGCAGCAACATGGAGCTCCAGATAGGCACCATCGGCACCCTGCAGCTTACGCTCAACTACTCGCTGATGTTTACTCCCTCTGACGAGTGCGGTCT
>JAGCTG010000044.1 GCA_017963785.1 Bacteroidaceae bacterium
ATCATTGGGAGGAAGAGTCGGAGACCGGCGCCAGCCGAGCGCTTGAGGTCGAAGGGATTGAACTTGGAGCACGATGTCCAAGCATTGCCACCTTCGAGGAATCCGAGGGCATAGATGCTTGTGTTGCCCAAAAGGAGGGGATATCGCAACTCCATTGACAGTCGGGTATAGGCATAGGCCTCCATTCCTTGTGGGGTGAGGGCTCCATTGTCATAGCCTCGCAGTCCGATGGTCTCTGTGGCGTAGTTGTAGGAGTAGCCCGACATTCCGTCGCCGCCCATGTAGAAGGTCTCGAAGGGCGAGGGTTTATGCTTGCGGTAGTATCCGAGCAAACCAAATTCTGTACGTGTCATCAGCACGGGGCATTTGTCAGCTTTTGTGAGGGCTGTGTAGGTCTTGAAGCGGAACTTCCACTTGTGGTATTCAATCCAACGATACTTTTCTTTCATCTCCTGCAGATAGGTTGCCGATGAGGTATTGTTGGCCAAATTGGCGTAGTCCTTGCCGTCCCACAGGGAGAAGGGCGGAGTGGCCGACACACTGAGAGCGAGGTCGGAGCCTTTTCGTGGGAAGAAGGGTTGGTCTGAGGAGTTTCGTGTGAGGCTCAGGGTGAGGTTGAGGTTGTTGCAGTTACCGTCGGTCATGATGAAGTACTGCCACTGCTTGAGGTTGTAGCGCTGGAATGTAAGCATGGCCGAGAAGTTGAAGTAGTCGTCGGGCCATCTCAGTCGCTTGCCCCATCCTATGCTACCGCCGAGAATCTGCACATACTTATCGGGGTCGTAGTAGTCGGCGTAGTTGTAGTAGTTAGACGACGTCCCGTAGCCGTAGAGGCGGTTGTAATAGTTGTTGTAATATGCAGAGTTGTAGTAGTTGCTGTTTACGTCTGTCTGCTTACTGTAGAAGAGGCTGACAGAGAGCTGGTTGGGACGTTTCTTTCCAAACCAGGGATCCATAAATGACAGGCTGTATTGCTGATAGTAGCGTCCGTTGGTCTGTGCGGCTAATTCTACGCTTTGTCCCTCGCCCTGTGGCAGGAAGAAATTGCGTGCGCTACCTTTCTTAAAGAAGTTTTGTATGGCGAAATTGTTGAACTGGACAGCGATGCGACCCGTTACGCCCATGGGGCCATAGCCCATCGAGAACTCCAGCTTGTCGGTTGACTTGGATGACAGTTTGTAGGTAATGTCCACAGTGCCGTCGGCTTCGTCTTGTTTGATGTCGGGAGTCAGCTGCTCGGGGTCGAAGTGTCCCATGGAAGCGAGATCGCGCAGTGAGCGCATCAGTGCATCCTTGTTAAAGAGGTCGCCAGGCTTGGTGCGCAGTTCGCGGCGCACGACATCTTCAAATACGTGTTCGTTGCCAATGATGTTGATTTTGTTGAGAGTAGCTTGTTTTCCTTCGCGGATGCGTATCTCGAGGTCTACGGAGTCGCCCACCACATTTGTTTCCACAGGGATGATGCGGTTGAACACATATCCGTGGTTGTAGTATTGATTGGCTATGGCATCGTCGTCGGCCTTGCTCATTTCGTAGCCGAGGCGTTTGGTAAGCAGTTCCTGATTGTAGATATCGCCACTCTTGAGTTGCAGTGTCTTGGCGAGAGCATCGGTGGAATAGACGGTGTTGCCCACCCAGTTGATGTTGCGTACATAGTATTTGCCGCCTTGGTCAACGGTGATATATACATCTACGTGCTTCTCGTCAAAGGGCACCACGCTGTCGGCCACGATATACGCGTCGCGGTAGCCCCATGAGTTGTATTTGTTAACCACGGCAAGTTTGTCGGCAGTGTATTTCTCTTCAATAAACTTCTTCGAGGAGAATAAATTGCGCAGTTTGCCCACCTCGCGCGTCTTCTTCATAGCTCTCTTCAGTGATTTCTGCAGCGCTTGGTCAGCGCCGGTGAAGTAGATGCGGTGTACCTTGACTTTCTCGTTTTTGTCGATGTTGATGTCGAGTAGCACATGGTTGGGATTTTTCGGATCATCGCGCTGCAGCACTTCTATGTCCACGTTTTTGAAGCCTTTGTCCTCAAAGAAAGTCTGGATGATATACTTTATCCTGTCAATGACATCGACAGAAATCTGGTTGCCCGGTCTGAGTTTGAGTTTCTCCTCCAGATCTTCTCGCTCGGTTTTCTTTATTCCGTTGTAATTAACCTCAGACAGTTGCGGATGAGCTGTCAGTTGGATATGCAGGTAAATATTGTTGCCTACTATGCTGTCGGCGGTTATGGTGACGTCGGAGAACATCCTCTGGTTCCAAAGGTTACGCACAGCCTTTGTTATCTCGTTGTCAGCTTTTGGAAATGTAATCTCTTGTCCCACTATCAGTCCTGCCATGGCAATCAGTCTGTTGACCTCTTGCTCGTCGTTGATGCCGTCGATGTTTACGCCTCCGAGTGTGTACACTGTGGGGTCGGTGGAGTATGCGAGGGTGGGTTTAGCCTTCGTGTTGTAGCTTTGTGCCAGCGAACTTACTGTCACTGCAAGTAATAGGAATATATGTAAAAGACTACTCTTCATGTATGCTTGATATTTGTTCGCTCGTCTTGCCATATCGGCGTTCGCGCTGCTGATAGTCGCTGATGGCTTTCAGCATCTCGTCTTCCGTGAAGTCGGGCCAGTAGGTGTCGCAGAAGTATAGCTCCGAGTATGCGCATTGCCACATCAGATAGTTGCTCAGCCTCAGTTCTCCGCCGGTGCGTATGAGCAAGTCGGGATCGGGCATGAAGGCTGTGGTGAGGTGGTTGCTGATGGTCTGCTCCGTGATGTCGGCGGGCTTCAGTTGTCCGCTGACAGACTGAGAGGCTATCTCTCGTGCTGCGTTGGTTATCTCCCATCGTGAGGAGTAGCTCATGGCAATCACCATTGTCATCTTTGTGTTGCCGCTGGTGCGCTGTTCGCACTGCCTTATTCGGTCGCGTACGGGCTGTGGCAGTCGGTTGGCGTCACCAATCATACGGAAGCGCACGTTGTTGGTCATGAAAATCTCCTCCTCCAGCGAGTCGAGCACCAACCCCATCAGTGCCGCCACCTCATCGCTGGGTCGGCTCCAGTTTTCTGTGGAGAAGGTGTAGAGCGTGAGGTATTTGATGCCGATACGTGTAGAGAGCTCCGTGATGCGTTTAACCGTCTCCACGCCTTGCTGATGGCCCATGTTGCGGTGCAGTCCGCGTTGCTTGGCCCATCGTCCGTTGCCGTCCATTATGATGGCAACGTGCTGCGGTATTCTCTCGGGGTCTATCTGTATGGTGGAGTTCATTTATTTTGCTTTATTGCAGTTGGGGCAGCGCGGTGAGAAGCTGTAGGTCAGCGACAGGAGCGCCACTCCATAATGGTCTTTGTTTTTGAATCCCGACGACTTGATGCCCAGCGGGTCTTCCAAGCCATCGATTTTGTCGGTAGTGGAGAAGTGCATCGCCCAGTCGAAGGAGACATTGAGGCGTTTAGACGCCCGATATTTCACTCCTACGCCCACTGGCACGTTCAAGCCAGCCTCTTTGCCCACGCAAGCGTAGGTAAGACCCAGTCCGATTTGCAGGAAAGGTGTCAAGCGCTTGTGGCCGAAGAAGTCCTGATAGTAGCCGTAGGGGAAGAAGTTGATTTCATACATGCAGCTCATATCGATTACGCCGCCTGTGACTTTTGCCTTCATAGGCATATCGGCAGCCGAGCCGCTTTTGGGGTTGTAGGGGTAGAAGTTATCCTGGTCGTCAGTGCTACCCTTGATGCCTGCGTAAGTGAGGTTGACTTTCAGTGAGTTGTAATGGTCGAAGAGGTAGCGCCAGTATGCGCCGACAGCGGGCTGCATGCATGAGAGCATCTTGTTGTTTAGGTCACCCATGTAGAAGTTGCCACCGATGCCGCCACCAATCTCCATACGGAAATCGGCGTCTTCCTGCGCCTTCATTACTGAGGGCAGCATCATCACCATAGCAAGCAAATACAAGACCTTTTTCATCTCCTTATTCGTTACTCCTAACTCCTTTTAGATATATTTTCTGGTTGTCGGCATAGCCCAGTCGATTGAGTCGTCCCCTAAGCACTTTGCCGCTGGGGGCGCAGATGAGCCATACGAAGTTGTCGTCATCGGCCACCATGCTGAACGACTGCGCTTCCAAATTGGCGGGGTGGTTGCCCACGGTGGTTTGCTCTAGCCAGTTGCGTCCGCCATCGCTGCTAAGGTAGAAATTGCTGATGGTATCGCCTTCCAGTCCGGCATACAGTATCTTGGAGTCGTAGGCTACCATAGCCGATTGCGGCAGAGCGGGGTACATGTTGATACCGTTTTCTCCTTGCGGGAAGAGCGACCACGGCTCTGTGTCGTTGTCGTTGACATCCACCACTTTACGCCAGATGCACGGTGTGTCGTTGCTTGTTCCACCGATGAGGATATAGCTGAAGTTGTCGTTAAAGGTCATAGGGCTCCACACTGAAGGTCTGTTATCTTCGGGTATAGCGGGCATGCCGCTCTCGCAGGTGTCGTGGGTCCAGCTGGTGGCGTCGGTGGAGCAGTAGATGTCGTTGCCAGAAAGGGCATATATGGTTTCTCTGCCTGCGGCGAGGATCTTATTGATTGACAATTGACAATTGACAATTGACCATTGAGTGCCGTCTTCGGATGTCATGAGGTTGCCGCCATCGGCACAGAAGAATGAGCCGTTGAAAAGGACAATGTCTTCGGGAGACATTGCGGCGAGGTCAATGATGGGAGTGGCAGTCCATTGTGATGGTGAGCCGGTGGATGCAGTCAGCATTGTGGGGGTGCCGTCCTTTATTGCGAATACGAATAGGCTGTTGTTGAGGATGAAAGCCTTCTGGGCGGTTACTCCGGCGAATGTTGTGGGGTCGTCGGCCTCGGTGGTCCAGGTGAAGTTCTCGGAGTATGTCTGATGCACATTGATTGACACCTTGTAGGTCTTGCTTTGGGTGCCGTCGCTGCTGAGGCAGGTGAAAAGCCTCGGCTGTGTGAAATCAATAGAGTCGGTGGAGGTAAGTAGTGTGTCAATGCCGGAGGCTGTGCGGTAGAACACAGTGCCGTCGCTGGTCACGCTGGAGAGCACCACTTTTTTGACGTTGGTGTATTGGGGCAGCGAGTCGGGGTTGTATATCTCTAACCTCAGTTGGTCGATATACATGGGAAATGCGGAGCCTGCCACTGAGACTGAGTAGGTGGTGTCGCGGCCGTCGGTGGTGGTGGAGTGCACTGTGCGTTTGAGTGTACCCATCGTCACTGCCGTGATGGCGCAGTCGCTGCTGGCGTAGTTATCCTCAGAGGAACTGCTGACGCAGCTGGTCAGTGTCATTGCCACCCATGCGAAGATGAGGAGGAGTGAGTGTAAAAATAAGCGTGAGAGAGAGTTTGTGTACATTTCGTTAAATGATACTATGCGCATTTAATGTGCAAAAGTAGTGACAATCTTCGATATGGGCGCCCTTTTATATGTTGTTTTATGTAAAAACATACTAAAAAGACTCAAAATGCCACCTTGTTTAGTCTTTTTTGCCCCCTTTTGCCCCCTTTCTCCCCTTTTGGGGAGACATAGAAGAAAGCGCCAGAATGGATAATAGAAATATTACGCGACTATCTCCTGCCAGAGTGCGCTAAAATTCTGCAGAGTCGCGGTAAAATTCTAGGATGTGCCTCAGGCAGGCTCCATTCCCAAAAGGATTCATCTATTTACCTTTTCTATAATCTGTTCGGGGGTGAGCTGAGTCTGCTCTCCGGAGTGCATGTCCTTGAGGGTGACGATGCCAGACTGGAGTTCAGTTTCTCCGATGAGGGCGACGTAAGGTACACCGAGAGTGTTAGCGTAGCTCATTTGCTTCTTCATCTTGGCGTTGTCGGGATATACCTCGGCAGCGATGCCTGCCTGGCGGAGCTGTGTGGCAACCTGCATGGCGCGGGCAGCCTCGGCCTGGCCGAAGTTGATGAAGAGGACTTGTGCGCCCTGCACGGCATTGGGGGGATAGAGGTCGAGTTGGTTGAGGACATCGTAGATGCGGTCAGCTCCAAAGGAGATGCCCACTCCGCTGATGTCAGGCATGCCGAAGATGCCGGTGAGGTTGTCGTAGCGTCCGCCACCGGTGATGGAGCCTATCTCCACATCAAGGGCCTTGACCTCGAAGATGCAACCGGTGTAGTAGTTGAGGCCGCGAGCGAGGGTGAGGTCGAGGGCTATCACATTGTTGAGGCCAAGGGGCTTAATGGTGTCAAGCACGAATCGTACTTCTTCGACGCCCTTGGTGCCTATCTCATCGTTGGCGAGCATGGCGGCGATGGCATCGAGCTGACTGTCATTGTCGCCGCTAATCAGGAAGAGGGGCTCGAGTTTTGCGATGGCATCAGCGGGGATGCCAGCTTCGGCGAGCTCGGTGCGGACATTGTCGATGCCTATCTTGTCGAGTTTGTCAATGGCGGTGGTAATCTCTACTATCTTGTCGGGCTGGCCAATAAGGTTTGCCATGCCAGTGAGTATCTTGCGGTTGTTGATATGGATGCAGATGCGTATGCCGAGGCGGTTGAAGACGGTATCGATAATCTGCATGAGCTCGACCTCATTGAGCAGAGAGTCGCTGCCCACCACATCTGCGTCGCACTGATAGAACTCGCGGTAGCGCCCTTTCTGAGGGCGGTCGGCACGCCACACGGGCTGCAGTTGATAGCGTTTGAAGGGCATCTGCAGTTCGTCGCGGTGTTGTACGACGTAGCGTGCGAAAGGCACGGTGAGGTCGTAGCGCAGGCCTTTTTCACAGAGCTGTGCAGCGAGGTGGCCAGTAGTTCCCTCACCGAGGTCGGCAGGGCTGATACCGCGCATGAAGTCACCGGAGTTGAGAATCTTGAAGAGGAGTTTGTCGCCTTCTTCGCCATACTTACCCATGAGGGTGGAGAGGTTCTCCATGGCAGGGGTTTCTATCTGGCGGTATCCGTAGAGGGCATAGACCTCGCGTATGGTATTGAAGATATAGTTGCGCTTTGCCATCTCAACGGGGGAGAAGTCGCGCGTTCCTTTGGGGATGGAGGGTTTTGGCATGTTATGGAAGAGTTGAAGAATTGAAAAAAGAACTTTATGGTCTTTAACTGTTTTTTGTTTTCCTGATGGTAAGGACTGCTGCAGCGATGAAGATGAGCAGAAGGATGACTATGGCAATGTATGCAATGGTCTCGGTGAGGGTAACGGAGGCGGGTTTATACTCCATGTGGAGAACATGCTTGCCAGAGGGGACATAAGCAGCGCGAAGTACATAGTTGACACGGCCGAGTTGGAGGGGCTGTCCGTCGAGGGTAGCTGTCCATCCAGGATAGTAAATCTCGGAGAAGACAACGACGCCGCCAGTGGTGGATTCTACTTCATACTCCAGTTCGTTAGGCTGATAACTGAAGAGAGTTACCTTGGCAAGCGAGTCAACGACGGCAGGGCCGGAATGGTGAAGTACACTGCGGAAGGTCTGGTCGGCCACGGCCTGCGTACGCAGATCGGTGGTGGCGAGAGCAGCGATCTCTTCATTTGGCGTTGCGACATAGTTGATGGTATTGACAAACCACGCGTTGCCCATGGCGAAGGGATTCTGCACGGCAAACTTACGTCCCTCGCCAGCGCTGACGATAAAGTATTTGTCGTTGAGCATATTGAGCACAGGGAAGAGGCTGTCGCCCTTGACGGTAGTAAGGTCGTCCTGACTGTCGTTGAAGGCCTTGATGACAGCGTTCATCTCGGGGCCGATATGTCGGTCGATGAGGTCCTGATAGCGTCCGAGCTTGACTGCGCTATAGCCACCGATGCTCTTGTGGAAGTATGAGGTCTCGTTTTCGTTGAAGGTGTTGGTAGTGAAGTTAAGGACACGATAGGAAAGGCTGGTGTCCTGTAATATCTGCTCGTCGGCCTCGGTCTTGACAAAGGAGTTCTGAATGTCCTCGGGTAGCACGAACATAGAGTCGTTGAGATAGCGCTTGTTGACACCGTACATATCTATGAGGCATAACACGGCGAGAGCAGCGACGGCAATGACAGCCTTAATCTTTTGTTTGGCGTATAGCCACACAAGGACTGCACCGAGCAGAACGTAGATAAGAGTGCGCCATGCGTCGGAGGCGAAGATGGCCTTGCGGACAGCGGTGATATCGGCAAGAATGTCGGGGTACTGACCAAGCTGGGCCAGTTCGTTTTGCGAGGCGAAGGGCTCGTTGAGACTGGGGAAAAGGGCGTAGAGGAGAGCAGCTCCGCCTACAAGTACGAGGCTGGTCCAGAACTTCCACAGATGCTTGCCTAGGGCGTCGGCACGCTCTTGAAGCACACGGGCGAGAGCCATGATGGCAAGGAGCGGTATGGTGAACTCAGCGATGACGAGTATGGAAGAAACTGTGCGGAATTTATTGTATAGCGGCACATTGTCGATGAACCATTGGGTGAAGCCCATAAAGTTATGACCCCACGAGAGGAGAATAGAGAGGATGGTGGCCACCAAAAGCGCCCATTTCATCGGGCCTTTTACAACGAAGAGCCCGAGAATGAAGAGAAACATAATGATAGCACCGACATAGACGGGACCAGAGGTGCCAGGCTGGTCACCCCAGTACATGCTGATGCCGTTGTAGTACTGAGAGTACTGCCCTTTCTCCATAGCGATATCGCTGTCGGACAGTGGCACGGAGGCACCGCCCTTAGCATTGGGGATAAGGAGAGTGAGTGTCTCGTCGATGCCATAGGACCATTGGGTGATGTATTCGGCGGTGAGGCCGCTCTGCGCGGAGGAGCCTTCGGCAGCGAGCTCACTGCGTCCGCGCATGGTCTCTTTGCTGTACTCGTAGGTATGGTAGAGGTTGGAGAGGTTGGCACAGATGGCTATGGTTGCTGCGACGAGCATGGTGACTGTTCCTTTCCAGAATGAGCCCATCGTCTTGTTGCGCAGTGCACATATGAGGTAGGCTATCCACATGAGTGCCATGACAGGAAGGAAGTAGTAGGTCATCTGCAGGTGGTTGCTCAGTATCTGGAACGACAGGAACAGTGCGAGAACAGCACCGCCCCAGAGATACTTGCCCTTGAAGCATAGGACCATTCCTGCAATGGTGGGTGGAATAAAGGCGAGAGTAAGCAATTTCCAGATATGGCCTGCACCTATAATAATAAAGAAATAGGAGGAGAGTCCCCACGCTATGGCTCCAAGGACTGACAGCAGTGGCTTGTATCCCATGGCACGCATGAGGATATAGAAGCCTACGAGCAAGATGAAGACATACATGACAACGGTGGGCAGACCAAGCTCATAAACACTACGCATAGTGTCGAGAGTGGTGCGCGAGCCGTAAGACGGCGACATTTGGTAAGTGGGCATGCCACTGAACAGGGCGTTGGTCCAGCGTGTCTCCTCGCCGGTACGTTCATGATATTGTGTCAACTCCTGTCCACTGCCTATGGCTCCAGTGTGGTCGGAGCCGGAGAGTACGAGTCCGTCGCTGACGGGTGACAGGAAATAAACGAAGCCGATGATGATGAACAGGACTACGGCTGCTGCGTCGGGCCAGATTTTTTTAACAAAGGAAAGCATAAATAGAAGAGAGATGTAAGATGTAATATGTGAGATGTATTAGTATCTATAATTGTCGGCTTTGTAGGGGCCGTCGACGGGAACACCGATGTAGGCGGCTTGGTCGGGAGTGAGTGTGCTGAGGTGGGCACCGATGCGCTCGAGGTGTAGGCGTGCCACTTCTTCGTCGAGTTTCTTGGGCAGGGTATATACGCCAATGTCGTAATGACGGTTGAAAAGTTCTATCTGCGCAAGAGTCTGATTGGTGAAAGAATTGCTCATCACGAAACTGGGATGGCCTGTGGCGCATCCGAGGTTGACAAGGCGTCCGTCGGCGAGCAGAGTGATATGGTGTCCGTCGGGGAAGCGATAGCTATCGACCTGAGGCTTGATGTTTGTGCGGACAATGCCCTCTACCTGCTTAAGTTTCTCCACTTGTATCTCCGAGTCGAAATGGCCGATGTTGCATACGATGGCCTCGTCGGGCATGCGGCTCATGTGGTCAACGGTGATAACGTCGATATTGCCAGTAGTGGTAACAAAGATATTGCCGCGAGGTGCCGCCTCGTCCATAGTAACGACTTCGTAGCCTTCCATGGCAGCCTGCAAGGCACAGATGGGGTCTATCTCGGTGACAAGTACATGGGCGCCGTAGCTTTTGAGGCTCTGTGCGCATCCCTTGCCTACGTCGCCGTAGCCGGCAACGACAGCCACCTTGCCGGCAATCATAACATCGGTGGCGCGCTTGATGCCATCGACGAGGCTTTCGCGACATCCGTAGAGATTGTCAAATTTGCTCTTGGTGACAGAGTCATTGACGTTGAAGGCGGGGAACAGCAACTCACCTTTTGCCTGCATATTGTAGAGGCGATGAACACCGGTGGTGGTTTCTTCAGACACACCGCGGATGGACTTGGCTATCTCATGCCAGTGGCGCGGTTGTTCCTTGAGGACACGCTTGAGCAGGAGTTTAAGTTCACGCTCATCATCGCTGGTTGACGGAGAGTCAAGAACAGAGGGGTCGTCTTCGGCTTGCACTCCAAGGTGAATCATAAGAGTGGCGTCGCCTCCGTCATCGACAATCATATTAGGAGTGCCCTGAGGGAAGTTTATGGCCTGGAGGGTGCACCACCAATACTCTTGAAGACTTTCGCCTTTCCATGCAAAAACAGGTGTGCCGCCCTCAGCGATGGCTGCTGCTGCGTGGTCCTGAGTGGAGTAGATATTGCATGAACACCAGCGCACCTCAGCACCGAGAGTTTTGAGAGTCTCGATGAGCATGGCAGTCTGGATGGTCATGTGGAGAGAGCCCATGATACGCGCTCCCTTGAGTGGCTGGCTGTCAGAGTATTTCTTGCGGATTTCCATCAGTCCGGGCATCTCGTGCTCGGCTATCCTCATTTCCTCTCTGCCAAAAGCTGCAAGGCTGAGGTCCGCTACTTTATAGGGAAGATTTGTAAAGAGTTGGTCCATGTTATATATTTGTCAAGAGTCAAGAGTCAAGAGTTAAATTTCAAATTTCAAATCTCAAATTTCAAATGTTTTGCAAAGTTACGACTTTTTGCGCAATATGAGCAGCACCAGTGCTTGAAAACTACGTGAGGATGGCAAATATCAGAGAATTTACGAATGAAATTGAAAAATGGGGATTGAAAATTAGGGAATGAAGAAAAAATAATGTAATTTTGTAGTCGCTCAATAAAAAGCACAGAAACCCCCATGACACTAACAATAGTTATCGTCTTTCTGATAGGCTACCTGTTTATCTCGTTAGAGGGAAATCTCAAGGTAAACAAGACGGCTATAGCTCTGCTGCTAAGCGTGGTGCTGTGGACTTTGTACACGTGTGGTTTGTCGGGATATACTCCAGATGGGGTGACATTTGAAGAATTCAAGAATGCCGTGATAAACTCGCGGTTTGTGGAGCATGTGGGCGACACGAGTGAAATTATATTCTTCCTGTTGGGAGCGATGACCATTGTGGAGGTGGTTGACAGCAACGGCGGTTTCAATTTTGTAAGGCAGAAGTTGGCCACCCGCAGCAAGCATGCCTTGCTGTGGAGAGTGATTATGGTAACCTTCTTCCTGTCTGCCACGCTTGACAACCTGACGACATCCATCGTGATGGTCATGGTGCTAAGGAAACTGGTGGTGTCGAAGCGTACCCGCATGATCTACTGCGGCGTCGTAATCTTGGCAGCTAATGCAGGCGGTGCGTTCTCTCCGATAGGTGACGTGACGACCATCATGCTGTGGATTAAGGGCAATGTGTCGAGCATGGGAGTTATCAGTGAGTTGATTCTCCCGTCGCTGGCTACGGTGCTGATACCGGGCTTGGTGCTACACTGGCAGATGAAAGGCAAGCTGCGTCCTATGGTTAAGGAGCCAGAGGCTACAGAGGAGAAATATGATTTCTCGCTGACGCAGAGGAACGTGGTTTTTTATGTGGGCATTGTGGGACTGGTGTCGGTGCCTGTGTTTAGGAGTGTGACGGGGCTGCCACCGTTTATGGGCGTTATCCTGGTGCTGAGCATATTATGGGTGATAACGGAGTTTTTCTACAGTGCGCGCAAGATAGAAAACAATCGTGCCAACCGTGTGAGTCGTGTGCTGCATAGCATAGATATGTCAACGATACTCTTTTTCCTTGGCATATTGATGTCAGTGGCAGCTTTGGAAGAAACGGGTGTCTTGACTACATTTGGTAAGACACTTGACCAATTGACAGAAGGCAACCATTATCTGGTGACAGGAGTGATAGGCGTGGCATCGTCCATCGTAGATAATGTCCCGCTGGTGGCCAGTTGTATGGGTATGTACGACATTCAGATGGTCGGCGATTTCGCCCAGGACGGCATCTTCTGGCAGCTCCTCGCCTACTGTGCCGGCACAGGCGGCAGCATCCTTATCATAGGCTCTGCCGCTGGCGTGGTGGTGATGGGCTTCGAGAAGATAAGCTTCGGCTGGTATATGCGCCACTTCAGCCTGCTCGCCCTGCTGGGCATGCTTAGCGGAATGGGCACCTACTATCTGCAGCGCCTGCTGTTTTTCTAGCCTTCTGATGGAAAAAAGTTGCCTTTTTCTGTAACTTTTCCCTTCCTTAATCGTTTAACTAATAGAAGAGTTTCTTCCACGATGATTGACTTCAACAAAGACGTGCTCCCGCTGAAGAACAAGTTTTACAGACTTGCGCTCAGACTGCTACACAACGATGCCGAAGCACAAGACATCACTCAGGAGACACTCGTACGCCTATGGACACGGTGCAGTAGCTTGGCTTCAGCCAGCGACGCAGAGAACCTGGGGCTTACAATAAGCTACAACCTCTCAAGAGACGCTTTGTCCAGGGCGGGGCGCAACTACGAGCCGCTCGATAACATAGATGAAAACCTCGTGCCCAGCAACACTCAGGACATCATCGACACCCTCGTTGCCGCCGACCGTCGTACCTTTATAAAAAAGATAATAAACAACCTTCCTCCAAAACAAAAGACCACCGTGCAGCTGCGCGATATAGAGGGCAAGAGCTACCGCGAGATTGCCGATATCATGCAGATCAGCGAAGAAGATGTCAAGATAACCCTTTACCGCGCACGCCAGAGCCTGAAGGAATCATGTAAGAAATCAGACGCCTATGAATTATAAGAATATATCAAACCTGCTTGAGCGCTACTTCGAGTGCACCGCCACCGCTGAGGAAGAGCAGCTCCTCCGCAGCTACTTCCAGACCGAGGAGGTCGCCGAGGACCTGCTCCCCTACAAGGATCTCTTCTGCGCCATCCAGTCCGAGGCCGGCGTCAGCCTGCCCGCCGACTTTGATGCCAAGCTGCAGCAGCGTATCAACAGTCAGAAGCCTGCTACTCCCTTCAGGGCACGCATCATCAGCCTCAATCGCAGCCTGAGCCCCTTCTACAAGGCCGTCGCCTCCGTGGCACTGGTCATCACCGTCGGCGTCATGTCAGGCAATTTCTGGTCTGCACGCGATCCTGAGCCCGTGGAGTACAACTATGCCAACTACCACGACACCTACTCCGATCCCGAGATAGCGTGCGAGAAGGTGACCGATGTCCTCCGCGACCTCAGCACCGCTCTGCGGGGCTCCGACGCTGCCGACACGGCCGCAGTCCTTACCGATGCCAAGACAACCATAAAGGAATAGTATGAAGACTCTGCTCTTTTCCTTGCTGATAATGCTTCTCCCGACCGCCGTGGCATACGGAGGCTCGGAGCAGGACTTCATAGGGAAGATGATGAGCCATGTTAATAGTAAGGCTGACACATATTTGGACTCAGAGTACGAGCATATTACCGTGAGTCCTACGATGATAAAGAGTGTTCTGAAGATGATAGGCAGCAACTCCAAACTGCTGTCGGATGTTGATGCCGACAAGCAAGAGCAGCTCAAGGGGTTGTTGGAAAATGTGAAAAGTCTTCGCATCCTGACAGTCTCCAAGGAGGCAGACAAGTATATGACGCTTACACAAAAACTATTAAAAAAACACAAGCGTGTGTATAAGGAGTATGCCGTGGAGCAGTTGGGCGAGGACAAACAGATATGGACACGCCAGTCAGGCAAAAACGTGATAGAGATAGTGATGATAGAAGAAGCTCCAAAAGGAAAAGACACACTTCAGATTGTTGATCTGACAGGAAGTTTCGGGGATAATTTCTTCAACATGCTAATGAAGATGCGCTGAATACAACCAAACACAGAAGTTTATTAAGACCAACAAAATATAGGTTTCATTCTCTCAAAACCTTTTTTGGGCTCCCTGTGAAGGAAGCTGCAAAGACTCTAGTCCCGATCCCCTCGGGACTTTTGTTTTTATGCCATTAAGCCACCTAAGCCATTAAGCTATTTATAGTTCGCCCCCCTATTTTTTACTGTCCTTTTGGTTTGCCGAACATGTAGCTGAAGGAGAGCAAAGCCACGGAGTCTATTTAAGATTCCACGGTTTTCTTCGTGTTAAATTCTTTTATTCTTCGGGAGGAGAGAGTTCTATTCCTAAAGAGCAGTTCCTTATTTGAGTTATAACCAAACGGCCCCTCTTGCCAACTTTCTCCATCTTAATATAGACCGCGGAGTTCTCTACGTCAGGCATATTGGCAGCATACCACTGCTCTCCGAGATACTGCACATTGCAGTAGGAGCCGGCCTTCATTCCATTGCCCAGAAATATCTGCCATCCATGATAGGGTTCGTTCGCAAAACGACCTGATGCCAGAGTGTCAATGTCATTCTTAATCATTGATGACAACAGCTTACTGTATTTCTTTGCAATCTTGTTATCGTCGAAATCGTCCAGCAACAGTTTGAAATAGAAATCCTGCAAAGACTTCGTTCCATGGTAAGATTCCTCCAGATACCTTTTGGGCATGGGAAAGAAGGTAACCCCGTTCACTCCGTATGGCACATTAGTCGCTCGCGGAAATTGATGTCCCGTAGCATAGGCTGGCCCATCAGGAGGATAGTCGGGATTACGAGGCAAGCCGCAAAAAAAAGATGTTGGCTCTCCTCCACAACAAACAACTGCGGAAATAACACAGCATAGAATGATGAAACAATTACGCATAATCCTAATTTTAAGAGAACATTATGACATATGCATCGTCAAGACGTGGTGCGCCAGTAATTGCATCTACAACGATATGCATGCCAAATTACATTTTTTTTAGATAATATGGATTCAAATAGGGGATATCGCAAAAAACTCCCGATGTCAATGGGGTGTTACCCACGGCCAGCCGGGGCTGTCGCTCATGTCGGAGTCGATATGCAGGCCTGTCTCTATGCCTAAGGGCTTGTTGTAAAGCCCGATAATCATTGGGCGCATATCGCGGCCGCAATACACCATCTGCATGTATACGGCCATAAAGTCATCTGCGTTTTATTCCGAAAGAGCGAGACGGAATCCTCGTCCGGGCAACCTTTGGTCATGGAAACTAGCTTGGCCATGATGAGTTTTGAGTCGGACGATATAGTTGTTGTCATCGTAGCGATAATATCCTCCGCGATAGACCTTGAAGGCACCACTATTCAGACTTCTGTTTTTCCCATAGTAATCCATTCCATCCTGACACCATTCATTTACATTGCCAGTCATGTCATAGATGCCGAGCTCGTTTGGTTGCTTTGTGCCTACACGGTGAGGCATTCTGCCGCTATTGCCTCTATGCCATGCCACGCTGTCAAGGACATCGCTTCCGCTGTAAATATAGCCTTTGCTAAGTTTACCGCCGCGTGCAGCAAATTCCCATTCAGCCTCAGTGGGCAAGCGGAATTTCTTACCCGTTAGCTTATTGAGTTTCTTTATAAATTTCTGGCAATCATCCCAACTCACACATCCCATGGGAGTATAGCGCATAGCATATAGATAGCTGTGTTTTTTCTTGGCATAGATAGGTTTGCCATACATAACAGTCTCCCATAGCTCTTGTGTGACCTCGCATTGGCCAATGGCAAAATTATTGACAGTCACTTCACGCGCGTAATCCGCGTAGTTCGAGCAGGCGCTGTCTCCCATAGTGTATGTGCCGCCCTCCACGGATACCATTGTGAAGGAAGTGTGCTTCCTTACGGTATACTTAGTTATCTTCTGCGCATAGAATCCCTGAAGGAAAGAACTGGAAACTTGGTTTTCATTATGCACATTCGTGTTTATGGCGCGGGATTCATACCCCAAGTCCGTCAGCGACTTGGAGCAAGAGCACAGTAGGGCGATAACGCCGACAGAGATTAAAACGTTCTTTTTCATAGTATTAGTTTTTTATTACCATTTCTTTCGCAGTTCCCAGCCGAAGGTGTGAGAGTTGCGGTTCGTGTTAAATTCCTGCTGCACATTCACATTGAGTGCTTCGTTGTACAGACCGACGATGAGGGGACGCATTTCCTTCCCGTAGAAGACCGCCTGCAGATAAACATCGGGCTTGTCTGCCTTGTTGTCGGAGACTGTGAACCAGTCCTGCTCATCGTAGGCAAGTGTATAGCTGGTCTTGTCCTTTGGCTCAAACGGAGCCCACCTGCCATACGGATTCGTCTTCGCTGCCTTACCGTTTGCTGACTCCATGGCGAAAGCAACTGCACCGGTAATCATCTTGTCATATTTCTCGGAGAATGACTGCTTGGTAAAGTCAGAAGAAGTAAGATCTGCATAGAACTCCTTCAGCAGTTGCTCGCGCTTCTGCACGATACGGTCTGCGAATGCCAGAAGTTCCGTTTCCGTTATGAAGGAGCGGCTCTTGTCGCCACCATTGCAGTGGCGGTAGATGATATTAGCTACATAGTCTTTGAATTCGCTGTTACGTTTCTTGTTATTGAAGATGCCGTACTCCCACTCTTTCTTGTAAGCGTAGCCTGAGCCAAGGTCACGGCTGTCGCCCATGCCTGTCTTGATTCCAAGGCCGGGATTGTCCACTTCTGCCACCACTGGCTGTAGATTGCTACCAGTAAGGACTACGCGCAGCATTACTGCTGCATCGTCGTCCATGGCTTTCACAGCAAACCAATCATCACCCTCATAGGCAATCACATGTTCTCCCTTTGCTGCCTGTGGCAGTAATATCTGCCAGTCGCCCTTAGCTACTGACCTTATATGCGGAGAGAGGAAAGAGTGGAATTCCTTGTCGAAGGCCTGCGCATCAAAGCCCTGAACATCCAGCTGCGAATAGAATTCTTTGAGGATAGTCAGTCGCAATGCTATACTGGCCTTATAGAACTGCTCTATATCGCTACCAATCACGAAATTGTATTGACGATAGCTGCTCACCACACCTGGGTAGGTATCCGGATATCCGTAGTCATGCAATCGCATGGGTGGCGGATTGAAGTCATATTGCCGTGAAATCGTGTTTATCTGCGCTTTCTCTTGTGCGCTGTAATCGCTACAGGACACAAGCAACAGGGCGACTGCTGAAATAAGGATGGTTTTTGTAGTCTTCATAGCAATTTATAGTTACACCTTCTATATATTATACGCATGTGATACCCGAAATTGGTCTAATTTCTCTGTTAAAAAAACTTAATTGGCAGGATTTTCTTATGTTTTAGCGGTTCTTGGGTCTTTTATTGAGGCGGTAAATGAGGTGCGCCATGATGTAGCGGGGAAGGGAGTTGCGGTATGTCTCGGTGCGGCCCTGGGAGTTGAGGACTTGGGAGATATTGCTGAGGTTGCCGAGGATGTCGAAGGCATCGAGGGCGAAGGTGAGGCCTGCCTTGGTGAAGGTCTTGCTGACGCGGGCGTTCCACACGAGGTCGTTGGTGTTGGCAGAGCTGCTGGCATATCCGCGGCGGCTGTACATGGTGAGGTCGGTGGAGAGCTGGAGGCCGAGGGGCAGGTTCACGAGCGAGGTGAGGCCGTAGTGGAAGTCACAGAGCGTGAAGGATTCAAAATCGGGGCGTGATGACGTTACATGACCGATGCCAATATAGCCTTTGGCTCCGACAGAGTGCTTGCCGAGCTTATAGTTGAGTTTCATGGTTTCTGTTCCCCACCAGGTGTTGACACTGCTGCGTGTCGGCTCTACTGACGTGTCCTCGCTGATGAGATCCACGCCGTGGTCGAGCTTGGCATGGGTGACGCTATTGAGAGTGATGCGTCTGCGCTTGTCAAGGGGACGGCTGTACGTGATGTCCGCGGAAAGCAGATAGTTACCGTCCACATTCTGCGGCTTATAGCAACGTTTGCCTGTGGCTCGGTCGTATGTATATCCGTAGGCTATTGCATCTGTCTTAACATCATATTGTAACCGTGCAGAGAAAGTGGTCTCCTGCCTCGGAATGTTGGATTGATAAAGAAGATACATATAATGCTCGCTACTATTTTTGAGCTTGCTATTGCCAATATATGTGTTTAGCGGGTCAATTGTATTCTCTACTTCTATAAGACTGGTCATCTGCGGATTGTCCTTTTTAAGAGTATATACATATTCTATACTTTTTTCGAGATTTTTCCATTGATAGCGAGTCCGGAATGTCGGAGTAAACAGAAAGGAATTACGCCGTGTAATACCTGAATATACATTCCCATGCGTATAGTCCAAACGGTAATGATGACGGGTAACAGGTAATTGTATGAAAACCATCATCCATGAACGCATAATATCTTCTTGCTGCCTCCAATGGTCATACTGATAATTAATGTACATTTCTTGATAATTATCATATTCACGGAGTTCGTAACTGTTTTGCTGGTCAACAATGCGAAGCATAAATTCAGTTTCCGAGGGCAATTCACCCAATTTGTGTTCTGTATCCTCCGCCCATTCCGACAGGGCATCGAGATTGTAACGCGAATATTCACGTTGACGTATTCTTTGCCCAATATCGCCAGCTATCTGGATACTCATTTCTTTATTAAATTTGAGATAACAGAATGGATTAATAGAATAATTAAGATTACGATTGGGCTTGTCGTGGGTATATGTGTTTTGGAATTCCGAGGATCCTTGTGTCTGATTGGGATATTGCAGGTGATACTGAGAGAATGTCAGGTCTTTTTGTGCGGAATATTCTATATCACCACATATACCATAAATCATACCTGCATTGTATCTCTCTGCTACGGCCGAAAGAGCAGTATTGGTTTTCCACCCCTTATACTTTGCTTCCTGTATATAGCGGTTGAGCATAAGTCGGCGCAGGTTGTCGCCCTGCATGGTGCGGATACTGTCAAGCAGAGCGCGGCCGTCTGCATAAACAAACGGATCTCTGCTAAATGTTGCACTCAGGTTGTTACTATAGCGATTATACCGGTTGTAATTGAATGACGGCATTATTTCAAAACCGCTAATGCCGTCACTTAGCTTTAAATCCCAGTCATGAGAAGTGGAGAATGTAAGGTTGTCGCGACGGCTCTTGACACGATTGCGCATGAATGTGTTGCCCTCTGACAGATAGTTCTCCACAGTGGTTTCCGAGACATTGTCTGCATCGGTATATTTAAGTTCTGCGTTGCCGCTGAACTTCTTCATGGTATGTTTGGGCTTTATGAGATAGTCCATGCCACCTGCTTTCTGGGAAAGCAGTCCTGTGGGCATCGTCTCGGGAGTCCAATTAGAGTCTTCGCCAGGCTTGCGCGTGTCGTTGAGATTGTTGAGATTGGCGTAGATAGCCACACGGGAAGCGTCGGAAAAACGCAAGGCGAACAAACGCGCGAGATAGCGGTCCTCGCTGCCATAGCCAGCCTCCACATTGCCTATCCAGCCGATGGAATACTGCTTCTTGAGGTTCACGTCCAGCACATAGTCGCCTTCCCTGCGGCCCATTGCCTGGTGGGTAGCATCTATTCTGTCATATACCTTAATATTCTTAACCATATATGCAGGCAGGTTCTCCAGCATTATCTTGTTCTTCCCTTTGAAGAAATCCTCTCCGTTGAGCAGCAGCGCATCAACATGACGGCCGTTTATGGTTATCTCACCATCATCATTAAGTTCTGCTCCCGGCATCGACTTAATGAGGTTGTCAAGCATAGAGCCCTCGGCCAGATTGAAAGCATCGGCATTATATACGATTGTGTCCCCTTTATGATAGAATTTTATCTGCGTAGCCTTCACGGTTACCATGCCAAGCACTTGGTCTTTCTTGCGTTGCATGTTGGCATTGAAAGCAAATCTTATTTGCTCCATTTTTTTGAAAGGCTTTACATTATAATCCTGTACCGTTGTTTCATATCCTTCTTTCTCGAACACGAAATGCAACATTCCCCCCTGAGCAGGAATCTCTGCAAGCCAGTAGCCGTACTCAGAATTATTTGTGGGACGATAATTGCGGTCTGTCTTTGATTCGGCAATAAGAGTCGTGTCTGAATATATGGAGACCTTTACATCAAGCAGTATCTCCTGAGTTATATGATTTTTGACAAGGCCATAGATTGATACATTTCTCTTCACACTCTCTTTTTGTGCCTTGACATCCTTTCGCTGCACAGAGATTTTCTGTCCCTTGACTTTGACCTTTACGGGCAAGCTCTTGCAGACGAGCTTGACGGCTTCCGGAGCGGAGAGGTTCTTCACCTTGGCAGAGGTGCGCAGGTCAGCGAAGCCGTCGGAAAGAACGGAGATGGTGTATTCGCCCTGACTCAGCTCGATGGTGCGCAGGGCCTCGGTCAAAGGGGTGTTACGGAACTCGCGAGTAATCTGCGCCATGCAGACTACGTACCATATACAACAGACAACGAGACGTATTAGGCGTTTCATAATTTCTTACTCTGTTTTCTTCGGCTTTTTATTGAGGCGGTATAGGACGTGGAGCATGGCGTACTGGGGAGTGACGTTGCTCCATGTCTCTGTGCGGCCTTGGGCGTTGATGGTGCGGCGCACGTTGCTCAGGTTGCCCAGCAGGTCGA
>JAGCTG010000045.1 GCA_017963785.1 Bacteroidaceae bacterium
GCTACGAGCATGAAACTGCACGGGATATCAATGCTATACTTGGCGCGTGAGATGCTGATATGGCGGTCTTCCAAGGGCTGGCGCATGGTCTCGAGGACGCTCTTGGAGAACTCCGGCAGCTCATCGAGAAAGAGGACTCCATTGTGGGCGAGACTGATCTCGCCGGGCTTGAAGTTGGTGCCACCACCGATGAGTGCCACATCTGACACTGTGTGGTGAGGACTGCGGAAGGGGCGCTGTGCAATAAGCGATATGTCCTTGCTGAGTATGCCTGCCACAGAGTGAATCTGGGTGGTCTCCAGACTTTCGCTAAGGGTGAGTGGTGGCAGGATGGAGGGCAGACGCTTGGCCATCATGGACTTGCCGCAGCCGGGGCTGCCAACGAGAATAATGTTGTGACTCCCTGCTGCCGCAACCTCCAGTGCACGCTTGACATTTTCCTGGCCTTTCACTTCGCTGAAGTCATAGTCAAAGGCATCCTGATGGTCGGAGAATTCCTTGCGGGTGTCAATCTCGGTAGGCTGCAGGGCTGGCTTGCCATTGAGGAAGTCGATGACTTCTGCCAGTTTCCTTGCTCCATAGACTTTCAGGTTGTTTACCACGGCAGCCTCCCTAATATTATCTTCCGGCACGATAAGCCCTTTGAGTCCCATCTCTCGAGCTTTGATGGCGATGGGCAATGCACCGTGTATGGGGCGTATGGTTCCATCCAGACCCAGCTCGCCTGCGAGCATATATTGCTTCAGGTCATCACACTCTAAGCGCCCTGTGGTGGCAAGGATTGCCACAGCTAGGGGAAGGTCGTATGCGGTGCCCTCCTTGCGAATGTCGGCAGGAGCCATGTTGATGGTGTATTTAAAGGGCGGCATGTGACCAAGGGTGTTCTGTATGGCTGCGTAGATGCGCTCCAGACTTTCCTTTACGGCATTGTCGGGGAGTCCTACGAGGTATGTCTTTATGCCATTGGTGGAGTGTACTTCAACTTCCACTGGTATGGCTTGCAGTCCGTTGAGGGCGGCGGCGTAGAGTTGTGTTAGCTTGCTCATTTATCGGAAGATAAGTGTTGTCAGGTTATCGGGATTGAAGACGCTCTGCGCTATGCGCATGAGGTCGGCGGAGGTGATGGCACGGATGCGCTGGCATATCTGGTCAACATCGCGGTGGTGGCCGGTGAGAGCGTAGGTCTTGCCGAGAGCGAGAGCATAACTCTCAAAGTTGTCGCCAGCGATGAGAATCTGACCTGTGAGCTGCTTCTTGGCCATTTGAAGTGTACGTTCGTTAAGTGGACTGCTGCATAGAGTTTCCAACTCGCGGCATACAAGGCGTCGGCATCGCTCCACTTTGGCTTCTTCGCAGCCGAAATAGACGCTCCACACGCCTGTGTCCTGATAGCAAAAAGTGTTGCTCTCTGCATTATAGACGAGACCGTGCTTCTCGCGCAGGCTGACATTGAGGAGAGAATTCATGCCCGGACCGCCAAGGATGTTGTTGAGCAAGAAGAGGGCTGTACGGTCGTCATGATTCATGCTGTAACCGCGGTTGCCCATGAGGACATGAGCTTGGTGGGTGTCACGCTCACTAACGGCCATCTCAGGATGGTAAAGGGGTAGGGGCATCAGTGGTTTGCTTACATCGCTGCGCTGGAGAGTGGCGGTATGACGCTCTACTTGTTTGACAACTTTGTCGAAATCGACTTGGCCAAGGACAAAGAATGTGGCATTGTTGGGGACGTAATACTTGCGGGTAAAGCGCAGGGCATCGGCGGTGGTGTATTGGCGCAGACGCTCTGCCTTGCCGAGGATGTTGCGCCCAAGACCGTGAGAACGGAAGAGCATCTCCTCGAAGTCGTCGTAGATGAGCTCGGCGGGGGAGTCGTTGTAGCTGTCTATTTCATCAATGATGACCTCTACCTCTTTATCTATTTCGTGTTGTGGATAGACGCTATGAAAAACTATGTCGCTGAGCAGATCGACAGCACGGGGGAAATCGTCGCGCTGCACGGTGGCGTAAAAGACTGTAATCTCTTTATTTGTGAAAGCGTTGAGATCACCGCCAACACGTTCGAGGTTGTTGCGTACATGCCATGCTCGGCGACGCTCTGTGCCCTTGAATGTCATGTGTTCGCAGAAATGCGCCATGCCAGAGTCGCGGTCATCCTCATTACGGGTGCCGGCGGCTATGATATAACCGCAATAGACGACATTGGTGGGCGAAGGCTCGTGGATAAGACGCAGTCCGTTGGGAAGTGTATGCTGATGAAAAAGCCTCATTGTCAAGTTAGTTTTAGTTGCTTAGTCATAAAGTTGACAGTCGTCACTTAAAACTTATGTAGTTAGAAGTGGATTGACACACCTCGCGTGCGAAGCTTGTGGCGGTGGCGATGATGTCATCCCATCGTGTTTCAGTAAGAGAGTCCATATCATCGCGGCCTATGCCTTGGCTGATGAGGGAGCAAACGATGCCTGCGTTGAAGCTGTCGCCTGCTCCTACGGTGCTTACCACCTCTATAGGTGCTACAGTGTAGTCTTTGTAGAAATGTCGGGTTAGGAGACTGATATGCCTACCGCCTCGTGTGATGATTAGGTTTGGGCAGTATGGGCTTACATTATTATATATGTCTTGTTTGGTGGAGAGCCCGAAGATGTTTTGGAAATCTTCGTCGGAGCCCCTGACTATTGTTGCCTTGGCCAGATTATCAGCCAATGCGTTGGATATTTTCGGAAGGTCGGGTAGGTGGGAGGAGCGGAAATTGATGTCGTAGTATATGGTGGCTCCTGCTTGTTTGGCTTGAGATGTAAAGGCGCTCAGTTGGGTGTGTACTAATGGATTAAGGGCATAAAACGAGCCGAACATCAATACATCGCCTTTTTGCAAGGAAGGTCGCTTTTGGGGAAAGATGTCGGAGGCATGGTCCTTGTAGAATACATACTCGGCATCGTTCTTCTCGTTCAGGAACGCCAGTGAGAGTTGCGACCTCTTGCCAGGAGTCATAACGAGGTATTCTGTGCTCACCCCGTTCTCTTCAAGCGTTTGCCTAGTAAGCAGACCGAGTTTGTCGTCGCCTGTCTCACCGACAAAGGCGGCCTCTAGTCCGCAGCGGCCGATGGATATCATGGAGTTGTAGCATGAGCCCCCGCATACCATATCTTCCGGTTTGCCATTGCGGATGATAAAGTCTGTGACTGTCTCGCCTATACCTACAACCTTAGACATTAAAATAAAGAATTGAAAAGTTGAAGAAAAAGGAGTTAAGAAGTCAAGTCCTTTGCCTTGTATGCCATGGCATACATGCGCATTTGGCGGAGCATGGCAAGAAGGCCGTTGGAGCGTGTGGGTGAGAGGTGCTCGTCAAGGCCAATTGCATGGATGAAGTAAAGGTCGGCATCTAGTATCTCGTCGGCGGTGTGGCCTGAGAGAACTTGGATGAGGAGGGTGACGATACCTTTCACGATGAGGGCGTCGCTTTCAGCGCGAAAGGTAAGCACACCGTTCTGTTCGTCGCATACGAGCCACACACGGCTTTGGCAGCCCTCGATGAGGTTGCTCTCGGTCTTGTAATGGTCAGGCAGAGCCTCTTGCTCGTTGCCAAGGTCTATAAGTAGCTGATAGCGGTCCATCCAGTCGTCGAGCTCACTGAATTCCGCTATTATATTGTCTTGGATTTCGTTTATAGTCATATTTGCTTAATGGCTTAGGTGGCTTAATAAGTATATATAAGCTGGAGGAGTGTCTGGCCTACAGCCTTGAGGGTGTTGGGGTCGATGTTTTGCGGGGTGTCGCTGAGGGTGTGCCATGTGGAGCCGAAGCTGTGCTCCATTCCGGGATAGTAAGGTATTATGTCGATGGTCGGTATGTCGGCTATGAGGTTGAGGGGCAGGTGGTCGTCAGTGATGGCGCCTCCGTTTTCATCGGGAAAGAGGCTGCTGTAGCCTGCTGACTTCGCGGCTTCCCATACAAGGGTGACGACGCTGTCGGCATAGCGCTGGGAGAAGAGTTCTTTATAGAAAGTGGCACCCTTGCCTCCTACCATATCGAGGAGGATGCCGAAGCGGAAGTCGGTGCGGTGAGGATGAGCTGCCCAATACTGAGCGCCGAGGCACCAAGTGGATTGCTCGTCGCCGCGGAAGGTGGTTTCCCACTCGGGGAGTCCGGCATCCTCGGCGTCGAAGCACACAAAATCAACTCCTATGGTCGGAGCGTTTTGGCTGAGCACCCGGGCAATCTCTATCATGACAGCGACACCGCTGGCACCGTCGTTAGCTGCGGGCACGGGGCTGTGATGGTTGGCGGGGTCTGGGTCGTTGTCAGCCCAAGGGCGGCTGTCCCAGTGAGTGCAAAGTAGTATGCGCTCTTCAAGGTCGGGTTTGTAAGAAGCGATGATGTTGCAACCGCGAAAGCGCTGGCCATTGTAAAGGATGAAGTCGGCATCTTGCCTGCTGACTTCGCATCCAAGGGCGGTGAAGGCATCCTCTATATACTGTGCACAGTCGGAGTGAGCCTGGCTGCCAAGGGTGCGCGGACCGAAGTCGCACTGTGTCTTGATGCTTGCCATGGCGCTGTCAGCATTGAAGGCGGGTACCTGCACGCTGTCCTTAGGAGTAGTGTCGCTACCGCCTTTTTTGCCGCCACAGGATGCGAGACAGCATGCCACGGCGCTACAGAGTATGGTATAAATGATTCTATTCATAATAACTTATTACTTACACATTACTTTGCACAATGTCCATCACTCTGAGGAAGTTGCCGCCCCAGAGTTTTGCTATGTCTTCAACGCTGTAATGCCGACGCAGGAGTTGTCGGGTGAAATTGATGAGCTCGGAGGCGCTGGCCAGTCCGGGCACACCGCCGTCACCGTCGAAGTCGGTGCCGAGGCCCACCGCGTCAATGCCCATCACCTCAATGGCGTGGTCCAGGTGAGCCATGGCGTCGAGGATGGTAGCCTCGCTGTCTTTGCGCAGGAAACCTGGGTAGAGGGTAACCTGCATCACTCCTCCCTTGTGGGCAAGTGCGCGCATTTGGTCATCGTCGAGGTTACGGGGATGGTCGCAGAGAGCGCGACATGAGGCGTGGCTGCACACGATGGGGAAGGTGCTGCACTCGAGGGCATCGTAGAAACTGCGCACTCCGCCGTGCGAGAGGTCCACCATCATGCCCACGCGGTTCATCTCTTTCACCACTTCGCGCCCGAAAGCGCTGAGGCCGCCGTGCTCATTGTTAGTGCGACTGGCAGAGTCGCAGATGTCGTTGTCACCGTTGTGGCACAGCGTCATGTACACCACTCCGCGCTTGTGGAATCGCTCCACGTTGCTCAGGTCGCGGCCTATCGCGTAGCCGTTCTCAATTGCACGCATGATGGCTAGCTTGCCCTCGCTCTTCAGGCGGCGCAGGTCGTTGGGAGTATTCGCAAGGCCCACGCCAGGGGCGGAGGCTATGCGTTGCTCTATGCCGTCAAGCAGGGTGTCAGCCTTGTGCGTAGCAGCCAGCAGTGAAGCCTCGTCCCTCTCCCCCTGCGGCAGGTAGGCAGCCATGATAGAGGCGTCGAGACCGCCATCGCGCATCTTGACAGAGTCCACAAGTATGCGGTTGTCTTTGCGAGCGAAGTCGATGTCCTCGTGGAAGAACATAGGTGTGTCGCAGTGGGTGTCGAGGGTCAGCACATGGTCATGCACCGTGCGGGCGGCGCGATACTCGGTCGCCTCGCCTACCAGCCACTGGAAGAGCGGCAGCATCCTGTTGTCGGTCAGACAGAAGAAACTTTCGGGATGCCACTGTACGCCAATTACCGACTTATACTCAGTGCTCTCAATGGCCTCAATCACCCCATCGGGGCTCAGTGCGGCAATCCTCATGCCATTGCCCGGCTCTGCCACCGCCTGATGATGGAACGAGTTCACCTCCAGCCTCTCGCATCCGAAGATGCTGCGCAGCATGGAGCCCTCTTTCAGTTCCACCGAGTGAGTAGCCACATGGCGGTCGGCCTTCTGCGAGTGCTTCAACTGAGTTTTGAGGTCCTGTATCAGTTTGCCGCCGGTGGCAGCCGCCATCACCTGGATGCCGCGGCAGATACCGAGCACAGGCATCTGCTTGTCGAGGGCGCGACGCATGAGTACAAGCTCCTGTATGTCACGCTTGGGGCATGTGTCGCCGAGGCCGGGCTCTGGCTCCTCGCCCAAGAGTCGTGGATCGATATCGCCGCCACCGCTAAAGATGAGCGCGTCGAGCCGAAGGAGCACATCGTCGAGGTCGTCGATTTGCTCACTGGCAGGCACAATCACCGGCACACCGCCAGCCATGCGCACGCTCTCATAGTAAGCTTCCGCCAGCTGACTGCCATATTCACCGAAATTGGCGGTGATGCCCACCATGGGCTTGCGCCCCGCCTCGCCATTATGGCTTGCTATGTCATAATATCTCTTTTCCCAGTCGAGCATGAAGAATGGTTTACAGTTTAATGTTTAACGTAAACGCAAAGGTACAACATTTTCCGAATACGCGCTACATTTTGCGGGAAGAAACATTAAAAAAGCACCCCCCGTGCCTTGATGGACGGGGAGCGCAAGTAGAAGCGCTGTGCGCTTTGGTCTGTTTATGCATTTTGTTTACCCTGCAATGCAAGAATGCAGAAACAGCGCACCGATGATGGTGCTAATAGCGGTGCAAATCGCGTTGATGACCACAAATACCTTGTTCTTCTTTTCCATAAGGCTAGATGGTTAACGGTTATTAGCTGAAGTTAAGTTTGCCGCCCTTCGTCTTGCCGAACAGTGTGTTCGTCACCTCGAAGAAGCTGGCATGGTTTATCTCTTCCCGCAGCGCCTTGCACGGGCGGAAACGCACATATACACCCCTGATACCGTCGGTGCTTACGTCGTCCATGTTCTCCTTGCCGGCCGACTTCCACTTCTGTGTGCGGTCATCCCATTCGCCGGTCTTGCAGGTCAGGCGGAAATTGCCCAGTCCGTCCAGTGTCACCGAGTGGCCGTTAAGCACGAAGTCCTCGATAGCCTGTCCCAGCGCAGCAAAGCCCGCTGCCAGATCCTGGCGGTTGATGTTACTGTCCTTCAGGGCCAGATCCACCACTGCCTGCTTGTCAATCACAGAGTAAGGCACCAGCCTCACCGTATAGCGCTTTGCGCCTGTTGCCTCGTCCTCGCGCGAAGTCTTGTAAAATCCTAAATTTGCCATAAAAATAGTTTAATGTTTAATGTTCAATGCTCAATACTCAATGTTCAATGTTCAACAAAGAACTATTCCATGTTCAAAATCTCGTCATCAACAAGGCTACTGAACTTCACCGACTTCGCTGCCTGCATGGTAGTGCCCACCGGAGTGAAGCGTATCTTTATGGTCTTGATGCAGGAAGGCCCTGCCTTGTCTTTGTCGGCCACCGACTTGGTCTTTGCAGAGAGACTGAAAGTACCCAGCTGCGGAATCTGCACCGTGTGACCATTCAACACATAGTTGGTGAATACCTGCCTCAGCGCTGCAGCGGCTGCGATGGCCACCACCTTGTTGATGCCCGAGTTCTGCATCATGCGCTCAATGAGGTCGTCATTTCCGATGTTCTTGAAGCTCACGATGTTTGGGTAGAGCTTCCTGCCGCCTCCTGGGACAGCCCTTTGTGTAATGGTAGTCTTTAATGTTCCCATACGTTAGTTAATAAGTTAATAGTTAATAGATAAGAGAGAAGAGTGAGGAGGTAACGGGAGATAAAGGACGAATGTCATTGCCTATTGAGGCATATCCTAACCGGACAGGGCTAAATTCTGAGATTGAAATCTTTGTTCAAAGACTTATTTCCTTTAACTCATGAGCTGCCAAAGGCAGCTGTAACTTCCTTTTAACTTCCTGAGCCCGCATGGCGGGCGGTAACTCCCTCTTACTTAATATGTACCACCTGGCACCTCTTCGGTGTACGGCCGTCTTGCCTCGAGATATGTATCCAGTTGTAGTGGTATTCGTCGATAATCTGTTTCACATTGCGGAGCGTGCCTTCTTTCATCATGCTCACTGCCAGGCGAAAGAGGCGCTCGTTGTCCTCCGGCTTGTCGCCTATGGCATGTATGTCCGCGGCGCATCCGTAGAGATGATCGCTGTTCCTCACTCCGCCCACAGCCCGGTTCAACTGTGGGCATCGATAGCCACTGCTCACCACTATGGGTGCTCCCCACTTGTCGCGTAGCGGTTGCAGCACCTCCTCGCACAGCATACGCAAGTTCTCCTTCACTTTCTTAGAGGGCGTATTGTCAATACCTCTCTCCCGTGAAGTCGCCGACCGCACCATTTCCTCCAGCTCAAAGTTCTTAGTCAGTTTCATATTCTCAATGTTCAATGTTATTTTACAGCGTTCCTTCCAGTAGGTCGCAGAACCGCTCAGGATGATTTGGGTCAATAATCCATACCAGCTGTACAGGGCGCGTGCGTTCTTTCGTCCGTCCGTTACAGAAGGCGTTGTTCACCATCTTTAGCAGACCTTCACGGATGATTTTGTCGGGGTAGCGTTTCATCAGATAGCGTGCTCCCTCCACCTTGCGCCTGTCCACAATATCCAGCCGTGCCTTAGCCATACGGGAGCGTCGGCCCCAATACTCTTCGCTGATGTCAATAGCCTTGTTATAGAGACGCAGGAAGTACAGCGTCTTATCGTCATAACTTTTTTGCATAAAAATCGCGTGTTGTTTTGTTGTTGTTGACATAGGAGTAGATTTATCTACGACTATGTCCCCTTCTTTTATTTTCTTTTGGTTACTTTTCTTTGTTTTTCTTTTAATGGTCAATCGTTTAAATTTTTCGCGCCATTTCCTTCGCCTCGCTGAGCAGCAGCTTCTTTGTGTTGCCATTCTGCGGCAGTCGGAAGGTCACAATCAGGTTACCTGTCTGCGTCTCCTTCGCGTCGCCGTGGTCAGTGCTCATCATCAGTCGGTAGCGCGGTATGCCGCTCTCCATATAAGGATGGAAGATGCTGCGCCCGTCGTCGTCCGTAATCATGCGCCCTCGCTGCACCGTCTGGCGACCTTCGTCGCCCGTCAGGCTCATGTTCTTGTTAGTCACACGCGGGATGATGCTCACCCGTCCGTTCTCATGAAACACTGTCTGTGTTTCCATACACACTTTGTTGATGAATACTTTGTCCATAATTATAAGGTTTTAATAGCTTAGGTGGCTTAGGTAGCTTAGTTGAGGTTTTCGGTTGCAAAGGTATGGCCTTTGTCACGAGGCTACTTTTTGGGCAAAAGTAGCGCGAGTTTAATCGCAACATTATCAGCAGCTAAACTTGTTTATGCCACGAAAAGTCGCGCTACTTTCCGGCTACTTTTTTACTATTCCACGTAGTAAAACATCCTTCTTATTTTCTCGTATCTACCAATATTGTGTGGGTGATAACTCTCCACGTAGCGGCAGCCCACAACTTCACAAAACAGTCTGTACCACACGTTAAAAGCATTTGGCTTGCAGATCATGCTCGAACTTTCGTACAGCATAAGAGCAACGCGTGCAAAATCCTTAGGCCTGCGGCTGTACGTCAGAATGTCGTCAGCCAGCTGCTCTAGGCGGTCGATACCTGTCACCCTGTCGCGCCGGAACCTTGCACCGAAATAGGGGCTCAGCCCCTCCACGATGGCATCATGCCTGTTCAGTCCGCGCACGGCAGGAAAATGCACTTCGCACAGAACCAACTCATTACTCGGCCTGACCAGTGCCACCGGCAGCGTCATGCCTGCATACATCTCACTGAGGTTCTCCTCACAAGAAACCTCCACACTTAAAACAAAATTCTTGTCTGACATGATTTGAAAATTTTTAAAAGTTATACATAGGTCGGTACCTCCCGACCGTTAGCTCCCAAAAACCGTTCAAACCATGCCACAGGTTTACCCACACAAAAAAGAGCCCTTAACAAAGTTAAGGGCTACCTTACGAAATATTATCGCGTGCTTACAAAAACTAACCGCGACTTAACAGCGAAAAAAAGCTACTTCTCATGAGCGTCTGTATATATTAGCAGCCCTGCCAGCCCCGTTGACAAGCTAAGGTCTTGCCAACATACTGTTTAGTACAGCCCTGGCAGAATCTTGTATCTCGTAGAATTCGGCAGACGGAATCTTCGGCTTAATTCCGCTAATCTTAATCGCAATCTTCTTTGCGTTACTTATTAGACCTTGATCCCTATACATGCTCATCAACAAAAACAAAGGATATATCCTGTGAGGTACACGGTTATATGCTTTCAAATATGATACTTCTGCCTCAGAATAAAGCTTTTGCTGCTCCATGCATTTCCCTTGAACAATATGAAACACAGGGTCGCCTGATAACGGCTTGGCCTGATTAATTATCATATTACACCGATCATAGTCTTTGTTCTCTAGCAATGCTTTGCTATAGGCAAGCAAATATTCC
>JAGCTG010000046.1 GCA_017963785.1 Bacteroidaceae bacterium
ACGCCGATGGCGACTCCCACATCACTATCGAAGGGGAGAACGGATACATCCGCGTCAATGGAGTGCCCAGCATGTGTCAGGAGTACGAGCTCCATCTCCGTGGGGCGCAGCCCGTGGTGGTGAGAGAGCAGAGCCCGGCCGGTCGTCTCTCTTACGAGTTCCGCCGTCTCATCGACATCTTTGAGCAGCGCGATTACGCCGCCATGACCTCCCTCCTGTCTCAGTCGCGCGCCACCATAGAGAGCTATATACTATAGCAGCAACAGACCCGAAGCACAATAAAAGCAGCCTCATGTGGGGCTGCTTTGTGTTTCTGTTAGTTGTATAAGCTTTCGCTGAAGGAAATGGCGGTTTCGTTGATTTTATTTTGTGTTATTATTGAAAAAGGAGTATATTTGCCGCAAAAATTCTTTGATAATACCATGAAGAAAACGTTTTTATTGTTGATGTGCATGGTGGGAGTGCTGTCTGTGAAGGCAGACAGCTACTCCTACCTGACTTTTGAGACAACTGACGGCGCGAAGGCTTCCGTCGCGGTAGCGTCGCTTACACTGACTATCAGCGGAACAACACTGACGGCTGGTACAGAAACATTTACGCTCTCTAACTTGAGCAAGATGTACTTCTCTGAGACTGATGAGACAATCACAGGAATAGAGGATGCTCAAACTACAGCGCTCACTGCTCAATTAATCTATGATCTGCAGGGTCATAAGGTTTCGAAAGAGCAAATGACGAAGGGCATATATATTGTTAAGACTGCAGACAAGACTTATAAACTCGTAGTGAAATGAGAAGTACCTTATTATATATTATAGCCCTTGTGCTGACAATAGCAGCTTCTGGTCAGACACTGAATGTTACCGTGGGTAGTGTGGTCTATCAGTTTCCTGCTGCGCAGACGGGCGAGATGACTTATGCCGACGGAACGACCGTGACCATTATGGGCAAGACATTTAACCTTGCCGATATCGATGCCATGACGGTTGACAACACGGAGGTGACCGACAATCAGGTGAGGGTGGAATACGGCACCTCCTCGGCTATCGTGTATGTGGCTGGCAACGTAGCGCAGTATGTGGAGCCCTCAGTCAGCGATGCACATGTTGTGATAGACCAGTTCAACACAGATGCTGTTGATGACGACGAGATAACCTATCAGCTCAGTGGCGAAACGGCCGATGGTTCGCTGACTCTTTCCGGCAGCTACAGGTGTACGGTGTCGCTGGCTGGTGTGACACTGAAAAACCCCAGCGGTGCAGCCATCAACATCACTAACAAGAAACGCATCCAGCTCAGTGCCAAAGAAAACACTGTCAATACATTGGTGGATGGGAGCGACGGCCCACAGAAGGCCTGCATATACAGCAAAGGGCAGTTGCAGTTGCAGGGCAGAGGCACGCTGAATGTTTTTGGTAACACCAGTCATGCCATCAAGTCGGCCTCATATATCTCTGTTAAGAATTTGACACTCAATATCTCATCTGCGGGCGACGGCATCAACTGCGAGGAGTATTTCCTTATGAATAGCGGCACCGTGACTATCGCGGGTGTGAGCGATGATGGCATACAGTGCGATTTGGGCGATGAAGCCAATCCTACCGGTGAGATAGCCGAAGACACCGCCGCAGGCATCGATGCTCACGAGGATGAGGACAGTGGCAATGTCTATCTGGAGGGCGGCACACTCAATATCACTGCCACGGCCGACGCCGCCAAGGGACTGAAGGCTGCCGGCGATGTGAAAATCAGCAACATAGAGCTCACAGTCACCCAGACGGGCGGCATCACCACCGCTGGCGACCTGAGCTATCCCACCAGCATTAAGGCTGGCGGCAACATCGATATCACCGGAGGCACTATCACCATCAACAACACTGCCGATGGCGGTAAGGGTATAAGTGCCGATGGTGCCATCACGATAGACGAATCGAATGCCACCACTGTCATCAATGTCACAGCCAACGGCAGGGGAGGCTCTGCCACCATTACCGAGGGCGATGATGATGACGACGATGATGACACTACGCCTTCCTCTTATGTAGTATATGTCACGCTGCCCACCAGCGGTGGCAGCATGGGCCCCGGTGGAGGCAGCAATGCGTGGACCACACTCTATCTGTATAAGAGCGACGGCACCCTTGTGCAGCAACTTACCTCCACCGTAACCAAGACCAGCGGGTCAAGCACTGTCAAGTTCTACTACTACGACTTTGGTGGTTCCAGCACCGACACCTATTATTTCAAGTCTGCCGACTATACCAGCCGTGGTGGCTTTGGTGGCGGCGCTACCTACAGCATCGTGTCGGAGACCTTCAGCGGTCCCACCAGTGGCAGCGACTACTACTACAGCATATCCAACAGCTACACCACCAGCGGCTCCACCCGCACCTATAAGATTAGCAATGTAACCAACACCTATAGCAGTAGCTCGTCAGACACCTCCGACGACGGCATCGGCTATAACGCTATGGGCATCAAGGCCGACGGCAACCTTACCATCGCCGGTGGCAATGTCACAGTCAGGAACAGTGGAGCCATGAGCAAGAGCCTGAAGTCTAAAGCCACACTAACCATCAACGGTGGCATCGTCAGTCTCACTCCCTCAGGAGCCATGCAGGTAATCGGTGGCGACGCGTCCTACAGCTCAGCCGTGAAATGCGTGGACTTTATCCAAAACGACGGCACACTAACCATAACCGCCTCGGGCACAGCCGGCAAGGGCATCTCCGCTACCAACATCACCACTAATGGCGGTGTGCTGAAGATCAACAACAGCGGTGCAGCGCAGTCGGCCTCTTCTGGCGACTACTACACCGCCAAGGGCATCAAGGCCGACGGCTATATGAAGTTACTTGCCGGCACCGTCACTGTCACCATGAGCGGCAACGGGGGCAAGGGCATCAAGGTCAATGGTGCCTACACGCAGGGCTCTGCCGATGGCAATGGCCCCACCCTCACCGTGTCCACCACAGGCTCGGCGGCAGGCAGCGGTAGCTCCGGTGGCATGTGGGGCGGAGGCGGCGAGAGTCTCTCCGGCACACCGAAGGGCATCAAGGTGGTCGGTACCATATATCTCTATGGAGGTACAAGCGAAGTCTCCACCAAGAATAACGGCGGCGAGGGACTTGAGTCGAAGACTGCCATCTACATTGAGGGCGGCAAGCACTACTTCGCATGCTACGACGACTGCATCAACTCATCAGGCAAGATCTTCTTCAATGGCGGCTACACCGTGTGCTACTCCAATGGCAACGATGCAGTGGACTCTAATGCCGGACAGAGTGGAGCCATTACCATTGGCAACGGAGCCGTCTTTGCCTACACCACCAAAGGCAGCCCCGAGGAGGGTCTCGATTGCGACAACAACAGCTATATCCAGATCACAGGCACCGGTTACGCTATCAGCGCAGGCGCCAGCCAGGGCGGAGGCGGCTGGGGTGGCAGTAGCAGCACCATATCCAATGCCAAACAAGGCTACTACTTCTGCACCAGCAGCGTCAGCTACGCCAGCGGTCGCTACTACACCATTGCTGATGGCAGCGGCAATAACCTTGTCACCTATAGCTTCCCTGCATCATGCAGCAGCTCCCTCTCCCTCTTCACAGCCAAGGGAATGGTCAAGGGCAGCAGCTATAACATAAAGTATTCTACCACCGAGCCCACCGACGCCGCCGTGGCATGGCACGGCCTCTATATCGGCAGCACACACAGCGGCTCGTCATCTGTGGTCAGCTTCACCGCGCAGTAATCTGCAGACCTGACGGCATGAAACAATCGCGACAGGAAAATATAATCTACTTCGTAGTATGGGGACTGCTGTTTGCTGCTCCGCTATTGAGCCTCTATTTGCGCACAGCTCACGACACAAGCCTTGTGTTCGACTGGACAGAGGTGTTCATCGTATGGCGTAAGTTCGCACTCTTTCTTGCACTGTTTCTAGTGCATAACTTCCTGTTGGCACCACTGTTGATACATCAGCACAAGCGCACGTTATATTTCTCCATCGTAGCAGTCATATTGGTGACGTTTGCCCTCTACCAGTGCAGCAGCCGGCCTGACCGTTTAGGGCACAAACCACCGATGGAGAGAGTAGAACACCATCGCATGCATCGCGTCAAAGATGCTCATCGCCCGCCTCCCATCGTCGGCGAGCCCGACATAATGGCCATTGTGGTGCTTATCTTGATTCTTGGCGCAAACCTCGGCATCAAAGGCTACTTCCGCAGCCGCGACGACCGCAGACGACTGGCTGAGTTGGAGCGAAATAATCTGGAGCAGCAGCTTGAGTATCTGCGCTATCAGATCAACCCGCATTTCTTCATGAATACGCTCAACAATATCCATGCACTCGTGGAAATAGACCCGGAGAAGGCGAAAGACACCATCCTGGAACTGTCGAAGATGATGCGTTTCGTGCTCTACGAGGGCAATAAGCAGGGGGTGCCACTGTCGCGCGAGATAGACTTTATCCGCCACTACACCACGCTGATGCAGTTGCGCTTTACCGACAAGGTACACATCACGCTCGACCTGCCCACCGAGGTGCCCGACCGTCAGATACCGCCGCTGGTACTTATCGTCTTCATCGAGAATGCCTTCAAGCACGGTGTCTCATATCAGCGCGAGTCGTTTATCGAAGCCAAGGTCGTGGTAAGGAATGACGAACTGCTATTCACATGCCGCAACTCCAAAGCTGACGCCACCAACGAAGAAAAAGGCGGCTTGGGTCTCGACAATGTCCGTAAGCGCCTCAATCTGCTTTATGGCAACCGTTACGCCCTCAGCATCCATAATGATGCTGCCATCTATTCCGTAGAACTAAATATACCCTTATTATGATACGCTGTCTCGCCATCGACGATGAGCCTTTAGCTCTCTTGCAACTGGTCGGATATATCGACAAGGTACCGTTTCTCCAACTTGCAGCCCAGTGTCAGAGCGCAGTGGAGGCGCGCACATTCTTGGAGCACGATACCGTAGATGCCATCTTCTGCGATATCAATATGCCCGACCTCAACGGCATGGACTTCGTGAAGTCGCTTGCCGTGCCGCCCCTCGTAGTTTTCACCACAGCCTATTCCGAATATGCCATCGAGGGATTCAAGGTGAATGCCGTCGATTACCTGCTTAAACCCTTCGGCCTGCAAGAATTTCAGAGAGTG
>JAGCTG010000047.1 GCA_017963785.1 Bacteroidaceae bacterium
CACCAAGCACTGGACTCTGGACTTCATAGGCAATGTATCTTACAATCGCTACTCCTTCAAGCCCTCCGACCGCGAGACATCCTTCGGCACCATGCAGGATGTCAAGAAATTTAAGGTTTACTTCGATGGCAAGGAGAAGGATCTCTTCAACACCTATTTTGCCTCCTTCGGCCTCACCCATAAGTTTAACGCCAAGACCTCGCTGCAGTGGCTCAGCTCCACCTACTCCACCAAGGAGGAGGAGACCTATGACATCCAGGGGCAATACTGGCTTGACGACGTCACAGCCCAGCAGCAGCTCGGCGTAGGCACATATCTGGAGCACGCCCGCAACTTCCTCACCGCCCGCGTGGCTTCCACCGCTCTGCTGCTGCGCACAGCCATCCGCAAGCATAATATCGCCGCAGGCATCACCCTGCGCAGCGAGCGCATCAAGGAAAACTCTGCCGAGTGGGAGATGCGCGACTCGTCGGGCTACTCGATGCCCCACTCCCTTGACGCTCTGCAGCTTATCTACAACCTGCGCGCCAAGACCAAGGTAAATAGCACCCGCCTCGAGAGTTATCTGCAAGACAACTTCCGCTTCAACAATGCAGCCGGCGTCTTCAACCTCAACTACGGCGTGCGTCTCACCCACAACAGTTGGAACAAAGAGACACTCGTATCACCGCGTGCATCGCTCGGATTCATCCCTGCCAAGAACGACAATTTCACCTTCCGTCTCGCCACGGGTGTTTACTATCAGTCGCCGTTCTACAAGGAGCTACGCGACACAGTGACCACCGCCGGCAACACACGAGTGGTGCTCAACAAGGACATCAAGTCGCAGCGCTCCATCCACTTCCTGCTCGGCATGGACTATCAGTTCCGTATGGCCGAACGTCCCTTCCGCTTCTCGGCAGAGGCCTACTACAAGATACTCTCCGACCTCATCCCCTATAATGTCAACAATCTGCGCATCGTTTATTACGGCGAGAACCTCGCCAAGGGCCATGCCGTGGGCGTGGACTTCAAACTCTTCGGCGAATTTGTGCCTGGCGCAGACTCATGGATAACCCTCTCGCTGATGTCTGCCAAGCAGAAATACCGCGGCCTCTCTCTGCCGCTGCCCACCGACCAGCGCTACAATCTGTCGCTTTTCTTCACAGACTTTTTCCCCGGCTCCACGCGCTGGAAGCTCACTCTCAAGGGAGCCCTTGCCGGAGGCCTCCCGTTTGGTCCGCCTCACAGCGGCATAGAGAAAAACAGCTTCCGCGCCCCCGCCTATCGCCGTGCAGATATAGGCATGAGCTACCGCCTGCTCAACCCCGAACGGCGCACCAGTCGCCACGCCATCAAGGATATATGGCTTGAGGCAGACATGCTCAACGTATTCGATATCAATAATGTCAGCTCCTACTATTGGGTGACCGACATTACCAACAATCAGTACGCCGTGCCAAACTATCTCACAGGTCGCGCATTCAATTTCAAAGTACTCTTTGAGTTTTAGGGCATGAGGCTCACTCGCAACGACCGTAAAGCAATCATTATCATAGTGGGGGCACTGCTTCTGCTCAATGTCGGCGTGTGGATTTTCAGGACCTCCTCTCCGCACCCCATGAAAGGGGAGAGCAGTCAGCAGGACACGGCGTCAACTCCCAACCCTACAGCAGAGAGGAACGAGGGCGGCTCTTCTGAGCCCTTTCCTTTCGACCCCAACACCGCTGACTCCGCCACATTTGTAGAGCTGGGACTCCGTCCGCGCGTGGCCCGCGCCATTATCCACTATCGCAGAGCGGGCGGCATCTTCCGCCGTCCGCAAGACCTCGCCCGCATCTACACCCTCAGCGACAGCGACTACCGCCGTCTCCTACCTTATATATATATTAAAGGGAAGACTACCACCACGACGCCACTCCCTTCCACCTACACCTACAAAGAAGAGGCTCTCGCCAAAGAACAGGAGCAAAAGGGCGGCACCTATCCCTCCAAGCTCCATCGTGGCGAGACGGTGGCTCTCAACACTTCTGACACCACCGAGCTGAGGCGCATTCCAGGCATAGGGCAATACTACAGCACCAAGATTGTGAGATACCGCGAGTGCCTCGGCGGATTTGTGAGCCTGAGCCAGCTAGCGGAGATAGAGGGCCTGCCGGAGGATATAGCCCAGTGGCTCACACTCGGCAAGACTGAGATAAGAAAACTCCCCATCAACACTGGCAACTTCGGTCAGCTGCTGAGGCATCCTTATCTCAACTATGAGCAAGTGAGCGCCATAATGAATTACCGCAAGACCTACGGCGCACTGCGCGACCTCAGCGACCTGAAGACCTACACGGCCTTCAGCGACAGCGATTTCCTGCGCCTGAAGCCCTACGTGGCTTTCTAAAAATTAAGGAAAAACACATTTTTTCTCCCCGATTCGAAAAAAAGTGGCCTTTTTCATGAAACAAAGCGCCACTCTGTTTGTTATATATGTGAAAACACACCGCGGATGACCACAGAACAGTTCATAGACTTCGCACAGGCACAACGCCCCACCCTACTGCTGACAGCCAAGCAATACCTATCGGCAGCGGAAGACGCCGAAGACACCGTGCAGGAGGTGCTCATGAAACTGTGGAGCGCAAGGGCGCGCATTGACAACACCGACGATTTCTCCAGATACGCCCTCACATCCGTGCGCCACACAGCGCTCAACATCCTCAATGTGCAGAAACGACGGCAGACAGTGCCCATCGACATCCTCGAAGTGCCCACTGAGACACACAGCCCTGACACGCGGCTGGAAACCATGGAGCGGCAAAAATACTTAGACCGCATCATCACGCAGATGCCAGCCGCCAACCGCACGCTCCTCAAGATGCGAAACATCGACCAACTCTCCTACTCACAAATCGCCCTCATGCTCGGCATCACCGAGACGGCAGTGAGGATACGCATAAGCCGAATACGCCAACAGCTTGTAAACCAACTAAAATCTCTCTGAATAATGAATAAGTCACAACCGTCAATGGTCAATGGTCAATGGTCAATGGTCAATGATAAAATAAGCCAACTGATAGAGCGCTTCCTCAACGCCCAGACCACCGAAGCAGAGGAGCAGACGCTGGCCGACTACTTCCAGAGCGCCGAGAGCGTGCCCGAGGAGTGGCAGCCCGTCAGGGAACTCTTCCTCAGCTTCCAGACCGATGCCTATGACCTCACGGACGCTGAGCTCGCAGCGATGGAGACTGAGCCCGCAGCGCCCAAACGCAAGATTGCTCCGCTATATTGGTTTGCGGCAGCAGCTGCCTGCGCAGCCCTGCTCTTCATCATTGGAAATACACTACTATATAATAATGTACGAGAGCAGAAGCTGGCGGGTAACGAACAACGGCCAGTAAGCAACCTGCAACCGACTCCAAAGGTTATAGATCATAAGATTGCCTCGCTCTCCGATAATGAGGTTAAATCGCCTCAAAACCTCAAAACCATAAAACCTCAGAGGTATAAACCTACAGCAGTCAATGACCAATCAGATAGCGAATTGCTGGCCGTCAACGAGACTGAATTACCAATAGCAGACGAACAGCAGGAGACGGTCAACGAAATGATTGAACCACAGTTAGCAATGGTCAATGAACCTGAACCTAAGATGGTAGTATACAGCGAGACCGACCTGCCCATCAACAACCCGCAGAACCTTATCTACACTGAGGAGGACATACAGAAGCTGCAGGAAATATACCGCCAGCGCATCATAGCGCAGTATCAGAACGACATAGAGATATCGCGCCACAATCTCCGACAACTTAAACAATTCCTCGCAAGTAATTAACACTTAAAACATAAAATTATGAAAACAAAAATCCTGACAATCGCACTCCTCGCAGCTACACTGGGCTGCTACGCAACACCTATTGACGAAGCACCGTCCACCCCACCCACTCATGTAATTGCGCAACTCAACGAACTTCTAGAATGGCATGGTGACATTTCGCAAGATATCGACAGCAAAAATGTTAATCCCGTCACCAACGAGATAATATCCAAAGTTTCAATTACGCCTTTCGAATGCCCCCCACATGAATTCAATCACCTAGATATCAAAGAAGCCTTCAAAAAAGATTTGGACCTCTGCTATCAGAGTGGCCTCTACGAGCCAGGCCAGAAGGGCCTATTCGTGATATATACCGGTGACACCCAAGACAAATTCGTCAATGGCAGGGACCGAGAAGACCAAGGCTACTACTATATGTGTTGCATAAATCCTGATAATCCCAGGCTTCGTGACTTTTATGCCGTTCTCTGGGAAGAAGGAGACAACATTAAAGGCAAAATATTCCTCATTACTTCGCTGCGCCCCGACCTCATGGAAAAAGGAAACAAAAGTTATTCTTTTTCCTTCAGTTCTAGCAATGGTGGGCCAGACATAAGCATTCTTGGTGTTGACACGTGTTTTGCAGAACCGAATATAAGCAAATACCTGCAGGGTTTGGAGAAATACGTGCAAGGTATGGAGATATACAAAAATGATATGGAGAAATTCCGCAAAGACATGAGCAAACTTCCTGACGGCCTCAATTTCTCCAAAGACATGGCCGGATGGTCACCTGCCGCCATGACGAAGCAAAACAGCATTGAAAAGCAGCTCAATGCTTATAAGCAACTGCTGGAAATGCAACAAGACCAGATCAACACCTTGGAGCAACAATACAAAGACAACATCCACAATCCCGGTGAGCGCCGCCATATCAACAAGCGTCTGCGCAAGCTGCACAAGCAGGCGCAGAAGACAACCGACAAAATGGAAAAACTGATAAAAAAAATACGCTACTAAAAGAATAAATCACACATACGCACAATTTAAGATTGAACATGCATGACGAAATCCCCTCCGGCCTGCGCTGCGAAGCGCGGGCCGGATTTTTTGTTGCGTGCTGAAAAGAACAAATAGCGAGAAGACGCAAACAAATAGCCATCTCATGAAAAAAAACTGCGCTAAGACCGAAACGCGATGCCCATGAAAATCAAAACTGATGCCCACAAAAATTAAATGCGATGGGCATCAAATTTTCCTCCGCTCGGGTTTTGTTTTCATCCGCTCGGTTTTTTTTCATTTCCCCTCGCTATTTTTTTATTTTTGCTCGTACTATTTTGAGTTCTTCACAATATTAAATAATGTTTGCACGAACAAATATTTTTCGCGCACGCGTGAAAAAATCCCTTCCTTTGCCCCTTATTTCCGCCAAATTGTCGTAACTTCGCAGATTGAAAACGAAAAATATTATGAAAATGAAGACAAACACTGTTTCACTTGCTCCCACTCAAATGCTTATTGAGCTGGAGAACGCATCATTTGCCAAAGACCTGAAGAAGGCCATCGGAATGATGAAAGGAGTGACAAAGGTTACTCTCCCAAAGCGCACTAAACTCACGCCCTATGAGCAGTCAATGCGCGACTTGGCTGAAGGACGCGTGTATAAGTATAATAGTCTTGATGACTTGAAGAAAGAAATCGAGGGATGACGACAAAGTACGAACTACGCATCACGGGTCAGTTTAAGCGAGACCTGAAAAGATGCAAGAAGCGCGGCCTTCCCCTTGACGAGCTTTGGGCCATCATTGCCAAGTTGCTTAATGGCAATACCCTTGAAGAAAGGTATCGTGCTCACCGTCTTTACGGAGACCGCGAAGGTCAGTGGGAGTGCCATATCCGGCCAGACTGGTTGCTTATCTGGAAACAATACGAACAAGAGCTTGTTTTAATTATGCTCAACACTGGCAGTCATTCTGAACTGCTGGGAAAATAATATTGACATAAAGCATTATATTATGCTCCTTCTGTAAAAATACGGCAAAACTAAAATATGAACATTATCATCGTTGGCGCAACATCTGGAATCGGCAAGGCTCTTTTTGAGAAGTATGCGAAAGAGGGGAACCATGTAGGTATCATCGGCAGACGCAAGCATTTGCTTGACGAACTGGTGGCTGCCTTCCCCAACAATGCCACAGCCAAGGTGGCCGACGTGACCAAGCAGGATGAGATTAAGGTTGCTATCCTCGAACTGTGGACTAAGATGCAGAAGGTGGACATTGCCATCGTCTGTGCTGGCACGGGACAGATTAACCGCGAGCTTGACTACGCTAAGGAGCAGCCTACCCTTGACACTAATGTAATGGGTTGGACTTTCGTGGTGGATATGCTATACAACCTGCTCAGCGAGCAGGGCAAGGGCCGACTGGCCAGCATTTCCTCCGTAGGCGGACTGCGCGGAGAGGCTCTGGCTCCAGCGTACAGCGCCACCAAGGCCTTTCAAATCAATTATCTGGAAGCGCTGCGCAAGAAAGCATACAAGAATGGCAACAAAATCCGCATCACCGACTTACGTCCCGGTTTTGTGGACACTGCTATGGCACAAGGTGACGGCCTTTTCTGGGTGATGCCCGTGGAGAAAGCGGCCAAGCAGATCTGCAATGCCATCCGCAGGGGCAAAGGCAAAGCCTATATTACTAAACGATGGCGGCTGATTGCCGTACTGTATAAGGCACTACCATTTACATTGTTTAAGAAATTATAAATGAAAAGATACATCACAACTATATTGACGCTGCTGCTTGTCAGCCTTTGCGCCATGAGCCAGTGGGCAGAACCAGCCAAGTTTACCGTGAGCCATAAGGTCGTGGATGACAAAGAGGTGGTCGTAACCTTCAAGGGGACGATTGACCCAGGATGGCACGTCTATTCCACTGACGTGGGTAGTGCAGGCCCCACCGCTGCGAGCTTTAATATCGACGAGAGCAAGGGACTGAAGCCCATTGGCAAGCTGCGCGCCGTGGGGCAGCCCGTAAGGAAATATGACGAAATCTTCGGCGCGGAGCTCAGCTTCTTCGAAAACAGCTGCACCTTCGAGCAACGCCTTGCCATCACCGGCCCTGAATTTAGTCTGAAAGGCTATTTGGAGTACGGCGCCTGCAACGACCGCAACTGTATGCCGCCAACAGCAGTGGAGGTAAACATTCCAAAGACTCCCTCCCCACTGCCCATGAAGGAGGAGAGTGAAAAGCAAGAAGAACTGGCGACTACTCCCCTTTCCGCTGACACCCTCAAAGAGGATAGTATATCCTCCCTTCCGATTGCCAATGGTCAATCGTCAATGGTCAATCCGAGTGACTCCGCCCTCTGGAGCAGCAAGATTGCAGAGTTAAAGGCACTGAACGAGAGCAATGACAGCGGCTCCATCGTCAGTGGCTCATCGTCTAAGGACAACAGTCTCTGGTGGCTCTTCCTCATGGGGTTTGTGGGCGGCCTGATAGCTGTGCTTACGCCCTGCGTGTGGCCCATCATCCCGATGACGGTGAGCTTCTTCCTCAAGCGCAGCGAGAATAAGAAGCGCGGCATAAAGGATGCCATCATCTACGGCATCAGCATTGTCGTGATTTATATGGCTCTCGGTGCTGTGGCTACTCTGCTGTTTGGCGCCAACGCCGCCAACGCGCTGTCCACCAACGCGGTGGTCAATATCTTCTTCGCGCTGCTGCTGATAGTGTTCGGCCTCAGCTTTATGGGATTCTTTGAGCTGCAGCTGCCCTCATCGTGGAGCAACAAGGCCGACCGCAAGGCCGAGACAACCACGGGCCTGCTGAGCATCTTCATCATGGCGTTCACCCTGGCGCTGGTCAGCTTCTCGTGCACCGGTCCCATCATAGGCTTCATGCTGGTGGAGGTGAGCACTACCAATAATCTGCTGGGGCCGCTGGTATGCATGCTTGGCTTCGCCATCGCGCTGGCCCTGCCCTTCACGCTGTTTGCCATGTTCCCCGCCCTGCTGAAGAAGGCTCCCAAGAGCGGCAGCTGGATGAACACGCTCAAGGTGGTGCTGGGCTTCGTGGAGGTGGCCTTCGCCCTGAAGTTTGTCAGCGTGGCCGATATGGCCTACGGATGGCACCTGCTCAGCCGCGACTTATTCATCGGCATATGGGTTGTGCTGGCAGTACTGCTGGGCCTCTATCTATTGGGAGTGCTACGGCTGCCCATTGATGGGGGCGGTAAGCCAAAGCGCAATGTATTCAAGACAGTGCTCGCCATCATTTGCTTCGCCTTTGCCGCATATATGGTGCCCGGAGTGCTGGGCAAACCGCTCAAGGCCATCAGTGCCTTCGCGCCCCCCATGCAGACACAGCATATCCGCCTCTTTGGCGAGGTGGTGGAGGCCCGATTCACCAGCTACGAGGAGGGCATGGCTGCCGCCAAGGCTGAAGGCAAGCCTGTGCTGATTGACTTCACTGGCTTCGGCTGCGTCAACTGCCGCGAGATGGAGATGAACGTATGGAACGACCCCGATGTGGCCAAGCGGCTGAGAGATGACATGGTGCTCATCTCGCTCTTCGTAGACGACAAGACACCTCTGCCGCAACGCATCGAGGTGGACGAGAACGGACGCACTACCACGCTGCGCACCGTGGGCGACAAATGGAGCTACCTGCAGCGAAAGCGCTTCGGCGCCAATGTGCAGCCATTCTATGTGCTCTGCTCATCCGACGGCGAGCCCCTCGCCCCGCCCTACAGCTACGATACCGATGTGGACAAGTTCCTGAAATGGCTTAACAATGCGAATGCTGAAAAAATAGAGAGTCATAAAACTAAATAGTAAATTATAAATCGTAAAATAGTAAATTGAATTATGGCACAACAAGAAGATGTTTTCAAGAAAATCGTCTCCCATTGCAAGGAGTACGGCTTTGTCTTTCCCTCCAGCGATATCTACGACGGCCTCGGCGCAGTCTATGACTACGGCCAGAACGGCGTAGAGCTTAAGAACAACATAAAAAACTACTGGTGGAAGAGCATGGTGCTGCTCCACGACAATATCGTGGGTATCGACGCAGCAGTGTTTATGCACCCCACCGTATGGAAGGCCAGCGGCCATGTTGACGCTTTCAACGACCCGCTGATTGACAATCGCGACTCCAAGAAACGCTATCGCGCCGACGTACTAATAGAAGACCAGATAGCCAAGTACGAAGAAAAGATTGAGAAAGAAGTGGCCAAGGGCCGCAAGCGCTTCGGCGACGCCTTCGACGAGGCACAGTTCGTCAGCACCAACGGTCGTGTACTGGAGATTGCCGCCAAGCGCGACGCCCTCCACTCACGCTACGCCAAGGCCATGGAAGCCATGGACCTGGAGGAGCTGAGGCAGATAATTATCGACGAGGAGATAGTTTGCCCCATCAGCGGCACCCGCAACTGGACCGACGTGCGCCAGTTTAACCTTATGTTCAAGACCGAGATGGGCTCCACCGCCGACGGTGCCTCCACTATCTACCTGCGTCCTGAGACAGCGCAGGGCATCTTTGTCAACTACCTCAATGTGCAGAAGACAGGCCGCATGAAGCTGCCCTTCGGCATCGCGCAGATAGGCAAGGCATTCCGCAACGAGATTGTAGCGCGCCAGTTTATCTTCCGCATGAGAGAGTTTGAGCAAATGGAGATGCAGTTCTTCGTTAAGCCCGGCACTGAGATGGAGTGGTTCAACACCTGGAAGCAGACGCGCATGGCTTGGCATCAGGCTCTCGGCTTCGGCGCTGAGAACTACCGTTTCCACGACCACGAGAAGCTGGCTCACTATGCCAACGCTGCCACAGATATCGAGTTCCGCATGCCATTTGGATTCAAGGAGGTGGAAGGCATCCACAGCCGCACCGACTTCGACCTTAAGCAACACGCCAGATACTCAGGTAAGAAGATTGAATACTTTGACCCCGAGGACAATCAGAGCTATACTCCCTACGTAATCGAGACCTCCATCGGTGTTGACCGCATGTTCCTCAGCATCATGGCTGGTGCCTACAGGGAAGAGGAGGTCAATGGCGGGCGTCGCGTAGTTCTCGCATTGCCACCCGCATTAGCTCCTATCAAGGTGGCTATTCTTCCGCTCGTCAACA
>JAGCTG010000048.1 GCA_017963785.1 Bacteroidaceae bacterium
ACGCCGAGACGTTTCTCCAGGTCGGCTATCATCTCGGGGCGCTTCTCGGGAGTGATGAGCGCAATATTGTCATAGCGCACATACTTGCACGACACATGTTTGGCCAGCAGGTTGCTCTCGGCTATGCTGACGGCTATAACAAAGATGATATTGGCTACAGCCAGCTCGGCTATACTAAGCTTTTGTGCCATACCGTTGACCACGCTCAGCGCTACGAGGAAAAACAGGTAGGTCATCTCGCGGATTGGCACTGACTCGGTGCGATAGCGTATGATGCCGAATACGGCAAACAATCCTAATGCGGCACCTATCTTCATCTTGGCTCCGTCCATAAGGTAGATGAGCATGAAGATACTTACTGCAAAAAGCAGGAAGGTAAAGTAATAGTCGCGTCTGCGGCTCTTGGGGTAGTAGAAGAAGTGCACCACAATCCACACCATTACGATGTTGAGCAGGAAGCGGCTGATCATTTCTAACAAAGCTGGAGCATCAATCCATTCAATGCTTTGGAGTGTGCCATTGGCTGCGGCGAGCATTCCGTTGAGTAATGTTAACATAATATTTGTAGATGTAAATTATTTCTTATTGTTACGCTTTTCTATCTCGCGCATCTTTACCTTGAGCAAGTTGGCCTTGAGGCCCGGATTAGTCATGTGCGACCCAATCACATATTTGCTGTAGCCATGAGGCTTTATGCGAAGTTGCATCAGTATATCCTTGATGGGCGAGAACACTAGTCCGTCGCGCTTCAACTCTATGATGACGAGCTGGTCAGAGTTGGCTTGCTTGTCGGTGTCAAAGTTGGTGTAGTCGATATCGAAGTCGATAGTCAGGCGCTCGGTCTTGCCGCGGTTCACGAGGGTGATGCGGTGGAAGTGGTTTTGCAGACAGGGATGAAACTCGTGAAGACTGCAGTTGGTATGCTTGATAACGAATTCATCGCCACCATTTTCAAATACCGCTTCCTGCGAGGCTACCTGTATGCGTTTCTTTTTTGTCTTACCGTGGTTATCTTTCTTCTTGACCTCAAGGAAGGTCAGCCCCCCTGAGTCCTCGTAGGTGCGTACCCTCACCTTGGTGCGGGGCCTGTGTCCGGCCTGGTGCATGTGATAGAAGCGATAGTCAGGCGAGTCCCAATATACGGTGCGATACTGGGCTATTGCCTTTCCCCCTATCTCCTGCACATAGTAGTCACTCTTAGCGAGAGCGAGCACCTGCATGAGCTGTGTCTTGTTGGCCAGAAACTTGGTGTCTGTGCGGTTCATGAGCTTGATGCCCGTCATCTCTTCTAGTGTGATGGGTGGCATCTCATGCAGCAGGCGGAGAATATCTTCGTATTGCTCGGTCAAGGTGTGGTTATTAATATATTTAATATAGTTTGTGCGCACGCGTGCGTACGAGTGTAGTGTGCAAATATACGTATTCTTTGCAACATCTGCCATCAAAACACTGTAAAAAGATAAAAAACGGAATCTTTTTGCTTTGTTTCACAAAGAGATTCCGTTTTTTTGCCACTGGCAAAAGCCTTGTGTCGTCTTATGCCTGCTCCTTTGCAGGATTGTAGCGCTTTTCTTTGATGCGGGCTTTCTTTCCGGTGAGGTTCCTCAGATAGTAGAGCTTTGCGCGGCGCACCTTACCTACCTTATTCACGGTAATGCTGTCGATGGCCGGCGAGTTGATGGGGAAGATACGCTCTACTCCAACGGTGCCGCTCATCTTGCGCACGGTGAAACGCTTCTGGTTGCCGTGACCGCAAATCTTGATGACAACGCCGCGGAAAAGCTGGATTCTCTCCTTGTTACCTTCTACAATCTTGTAAGCGACGGTGATGGTGTCGCCTGATTTGAATGAGGGCACCTCTGTGCCGGTTGCAAAAGCCTGTTCGGCTACTTTAATCAAGTCTTCCATTTGTGTTTAGAAGATTAAAATGTTAGGTGTCAATTCTGCGCAACATAACAGGCAACTCTTCTTCCTGCCAGCGATTACGCAAAAAGCGCTGCAAAGGAACAACATTTTTTTGACATGGCCAAGAAATCACCCAATTTTTTGCACTAACGGCTACGTTGGTAGGTGATTTCGTAAAAACAAGGATACACTCTGTTGACTGCATCACTTTGGCCTGTGGAGTGCGGCACTATCAGGCGCACTTTAGCAATCTCTTCATCTGCCTCAAACTGGCGCCCGATGTTTATAAAGCGCAGTGGCACAAGCCATCCCTCAGGCACATTGACACTTTTGTAGTTGAGTTTCATCATGCCTTGGATAAAGGTGCCGGTGAGGGTACCATAGGTGTTGCTTACGTTCATCTCGTCGAGCATGCTGATGTAGTAGGCGTTGTCGTTGCGGGTCTGCAGCGAGTCACCCATGATATTATATTCTTTGTAGCGGCAGAGTAGGCGCGCCGTTTCTCCATGTTGCAATTTGCTGCCAACGCCTTTGCGTACTATCTGCATATAGATGCCGGTGCCGGTAAAGAGCACATACTCGTTGCGACTTACGTCGGTAGTGCTGTCCTGTTCGTAGAATTTGCTTTCGCTGATGGGGTTGATGGGTGCCACATGCAGTATGGTGTCGCCTAGCTCACGGTCCAGTACCGTGGTGCCGTTGCTCAAGAAAGAGCTGATGGCTCTGTACTCGGCCTTTTTCTGTTCAGCGTAGGTTTGTTCCTCCTTGCAGCCACTGAGTAGTGCCACTGCTGCCACCGCAATGGCGAGGAGCCTCATCATATGGTGTCTTTTATTGTTCATATTGCAATTTCTTTAACTTCTTATTTAAGATTCTCTGCACATGCGGCTATTGCCTTGCGTGCTGTCACCACAGCCTCTTCGATGGGCTTGGGCAGTGATCCGCCTGCGGCATTGAAATGACCGCCGCCATTGAAGAAGCGCTCCGCCATCTCGTTGCACGGAAAATCACCGATTGAGCGTAGCGATACTCTTACCACAGGTTTCTCGGTGTCTTCTCGGAGCGAGATGCTTAGCTTGGTGCCTTTTATCTGCAGGGGCAGATTGACAAAGCCTTCGGCATCGCCGCGCACAAAGTTGAAGCGCTTCATCTCCTCCTCGGTGAGGGCAAACAGTGCGGTGTGTGCCTCGGGGAAATACTCCAGTTTCTCGTTCATGAGATAACCCATCAGTCGCAGGCGGCTCTCCGTGTAGCTGTAATAGACGTTGCGGTATATCTGGTCTTTGTCAATGCCTTTGGCTATCAGCATAGCAATGATATGGAAGAGCTCCGCCCTGTTGGAGTTATAGGCAAACGCGCCAGTGTCGGTCATCAGCCCGCAGTAGAGGCATGAGGCTATGTTGCGCGTTATGCTTTCGTAGGCTCCAAGTTGGTGGAGGATGCAGAACAATATCTCGCATGTGGCGGAAGCATTGGAGTCCGACACCGTCAGCGCAGCCATCGGCTCGGGATCGAGGTGGTGGTCAATCATTATGCGCGGTGCGCTGCAGCTCTCCACCAGAGGGCACAAGTCCTCTAGCCGCTGGAGTGAGTTGAAGTCGAGACAAAACACCAGGTCGCATCTCTCAAGGGCTTGCTGCGCTTTTTGCGGCTTGTTGCGGAAGAACACTACTTGCTCCACCCCCGGCATCCACCGTAGGAAATCGGGGCAGGCGTTGGGAGTGATGGGCACTACCTCCTTGCCTGCAGCCTGTAGGTGCTGAGTGAGAGCCAGGACGGCTCCAATGGCGTCGCCGTCAGGCCCTGCGTGACCGAGCACTACAATATTGTGGGCCTCGCCCACCATCTGTGTCCACTGCTCTGCCTGCTGCGTAGAGAGATAGTTTTTTACTTCCATTTAAACTGCAAAAGTAATAAATTTATTTCTAACAGTGCTACTTTGTCGAGTGCAATTTGTTGAGTGCTCCTATCGAGACGTTGCGGCAGTTGTCTGTATGGTAGAGGTCAGACTCGGTCACGATGTCAATAGTGGACGGATAAGTCTCGCGGTCAATTTCAAGGGTGTTGTTGCGGAAGTTGACACCGTCCACAGAGTAGAGATGCAGCAGGCGCGAGCGATGGATGCGGAAGGTGTTGTCCTCTATCAGCAGATTGCGGTTGTAAAAGCTGCGGTCGTAGTATTCCTTGTCGATGCCTGAGCCCGTGTCTATGACGGCGCTGCCCCACACTCCGAAGTTGCAGTTGTCAAAGGTGTTGTGGCGGATAATCACATTGCGTACGCCAGCTTGCTCAAACCAATAGCGACCGTCGCCTTCCAGCAGTAGCGCAGCACCAGGGGTATGGAACACATTGTTCTCTATCAGCATCCTGTTGCGGCTGCCAAGCAGCAGACCGCGGGCACGGTTGTTGCCGAAGTAACAACCCTTGATATGCACATCAGGGCAGTTGCCCTCTTCGGCTATTACGTCACCTTTTTTGACGTTGGCGGGAGCCGGCGTGGAGAGGGTGACCATAAACTTACGCTCGTTGATGGCATAGTAGTCCTTTACCTTGCCGTGGGCGTATGTCACCAGACTTTTCGCTGAGACGAACTCGATACGTGGTTTTGTCTTGAAGATGTCAAAGCCGTACTGTGCGTCGTTGGCCAGCTCCACCATGATGCGGCCGTCCTTCATCACGTCAGCTATGCGGTAATATACGCCGTGAATGTTGGTGGCGTCGTCGGTCTGCTGCGCGAGATGGCTGTTATAAATCTTCAGGTAGCCACTGCAGTTCACAAAGTGGGTGGCATCGGCTGCCACGCTGGTCACACGGTCTTTGCCTGGAGCGGGTGTCACCCACAGGCTGTCAATCAGTATATTGCGCGTGCGCTGGGCTATCACTCCCATGCCTCCAGCGTGGTAGAGAGTCACATTCTTCACGCTCACATCGCGGCTGTCGGTCACGGTGATGGCGGGCACCGTGCGATAGGCGATACCGAAGTTGATAACATTTCCGGGAGTGCCCTTAAGGCCGGCTTTCTTGAGCAGCACACGGCCATTGCCGAGGTCTTCGGCAGGTAGTGCGGAGCCTGTCCACTGGTCGCGCACCATATAGGCTGTCTCCATGCGTTTGGGGTCAAACTCCAGCAGATAGTACCACGGATACTCCACTCCCTCATCATCCACGCAGCGCAGACGATGCTGCTCATCCACATAGTAAGGATATTCATCGGAGAAGCGCACTGTCATCGTAGAGTCGCTGACGGCTTCTATATGACCCTCGCTGTTGAAGGTGCGCACATAATCGACATTAAAGTCATGGAGGCAGATGTCCGCGGCATCGTTCACATAGAAGGGACACACATAGCCCTTGAACATAAATAGCGAACCGCCACCGTCAATTTCAAGGTTTCGCATGCCTGTGAGGTCGAAGGCAAAACGGCGCACATAGCTGCCGTTGTTGGAGATATGCGTCATAAATCCCTTCAGGCTGTCGGGACGGAAATAGTAGGTGCCCTTTGGAAAAACCAGTCGCTTGGCGCCCAGACGACGGCAGTCGTTCAGAGCCTGCACCACAGCGGGCGATTTGTCGCGGTCGGTGCCGTAGCGGCTGAGGTAAGAGGCCATATTTACAGTGCGCGTGCGCTTGTCATACTGCGCCGAAAGCGGCAGGCTAAACAGCGCTATTGCCAGCATTGCGCTGGACAAGGTCTTGAAGGTATTCATCTTAAAATTGTTATTTTTTGTACGCAAAGTTATAAAAAAAGTACAAAAAAACTATACAAAAACATGCTCATTCGCTTTATTTTATTATTTTTGTACGGAAAATAACAATTATTATCTTTTCTAACCTATGGAAACCATTGAAAAACCCTATGTTATCGGTTTAGACCTCGGCGGCACTAATTCAGTGTTTGGTATTGTTGACGCACGTGGCGAGATTAAGGCAACAACTGCCATCAAGACAAAAGGCTACCCCGACCCAAAAGACTATGTGGCTGCTTCTGTCGCAGCACTCGAGCCAATTATCGAGTCTGTGGGTGGTATCGAAATGATTAAAGGTATGGGCATCGGCGCACCCAACGGCAATTATTACAGCGGCCAGGTAGAGGAAGCCCCCAACCTCGATTGGAAGGGCTGTGTGCCACTGGCAAAACTCTTTGAGGAGAAGCTGGGCATACCCGTAGCCCTGACTAACGACGCTAACGCAGCCGCTATGGGCGAGATGACCTACGGCGTAGCACGCGGAATGAAGAACTTCATCATGATTACCCTTGGCACTGGTGTGGGCAGCGGCATTGTGGTGAACGGACAGATTGTGTATGGCTGCGACGGTTTCGCTGGCGAGTTGGGACATGTCATTATTGACCGTGGTCCCGAAGCACGTCAGTGTGGTTGTGGCCGCAAGGGCTGTCTGGAAGCCTACTGCTCTGCTACTGGCATTGTGCGCACCGCCAAAGAGATGCTCATCAAGGATCCGCGTCCCAGCAAACTGCGTGAGATCAACCCCGACGATATCACGGGTCTTGATGTGAGCGTAGCAGCCAAAGAAGGCGACGAAGTGGCATTGGCAATCCTGGAGTACACGGGCACACTGCTCGGCAAGGCATGCGCTAACTTCGCCCTCTTCTGCAGTCCTGAGGCATTCATCTTCTTTGGGGGCCCCACCAAGAGTGGAGAACCGCTGATGAAGCATGTGCGCGAGGCATACGACAACGACATCCTTTACGTTTATAAAGGAAAAGCTAAGATATTGCTCTCCGGCCTTAACGGAAGCGATGCAGCAGTGCTGGGCGCCTCAGCCTTGGGATGGGAACTATAAGGAATAAAGAACAAAAGAAGGCGGCGAAGTTTTCTTCGCCGCCTTCTTCTTTGTCCTCCCCATAGAGGGGGAGTTAGAGGGGGGCTACTCTCCTTTAACGATTATGGAGTAGATGGCTACTACATCAGCGGTGTTGACTGAGCCATCGGCGTTGACATCACAGGCCTCACGGGTGAAGCCGCTGGCGTCGCCCTTCTCAATGTAGGTATAGACAGCCACCACGTCAGCGGTGTTGACCTTGCCGTCGCCGTTGACATCGCCCTTGACTATCTTGGCAGGGCAATCAAACATGACCAGAAGGACATTTCTGTTCTGAGAATCTGTATAGCTATTGCTGAAGATGGGGTTCTTATTATCATTGTATTCAAACATTATCCTTACTTTGATATCGTCCGCAAAGAAATAGTCCTCGTCGGCACGGAAGGTGGCCATGAGCACGTAATGCGTTGCAGGGTCGTATCCCTCATCATAGGGCACCGCCATCAGGCCGTCGCCTTCTTTGTTGGGTTTGTCAGCGTAATACCACTGCAAAGCCCCCACTTTGAAGTTGGCGATATCGAGGCTGGTGCCCCAGGAGACGGAGCAAAAATTAAAAGGCATTTCGTCTCCCGGGTTGAGTTCGGACATAAGGGGCATGAGCTCCAGCCCGATGTAGTTGATAGGCGTCGGCGCTGTCCTGGTGAAGTAACCCGGCTTATCCTCGCCGCCGTCGGGACGGGCGTAGGTCTCGTCGGTATAATTCTCATTATATTCAGTGCCCTTGCCGCCTGCCAACTTGGTACAATCAACAAACATATCATAGCCTGAATTATATGTCCAGTCACCATTGCAATAAATGGTAGTCAGCTCCTGGCAATAGGCAAACATTCGTTTCGCCGACGTCACTTTGTCGGTATTGAAGTTGGTAATATCCAATGCCGTGAGGCCTGAGCAAGAATAAAACATATTGCTCATGTCCACAACATTGTCTGTATTGAAAGAGCTGACATCCAGCGACTTCACAGAAACCAGACTCCTGAACATATCACTCATGTTGGTAACTTCGGCTGTATTGAGGTTCTCCAGCCCCTGTATTCCTTTCGCCTTGGATAGGTAATACCACTCTTGTGTTTCAGTGTCCTGATATCCAAAGAACATTCCTTTCGTTGAAGTCAGCGGAGCGTCCTTCATCGACGGGTCGATAACAATCTGCGTCACTTTGCTGTCATATCCCGCAAAGCGCACGGCATAGGGGTTGTTGACGGGGTCGTAGAACTCATGATAGGGGTTGCTCTTGTCATAGCCGTCGCCATAATAATAGGTCAGGGTTTGGTCGCCGTCAAACACGGTGTACATCTTCGGCTTCTTTTTGCCATACTCTACGGAGAAAGTGAGCGTGGGCACTCCCTCAGGCGTGAAGCCGTGCTTGGCAACGGCTGGCATATCGTTAAGCGTTGCCTTCACGTCTTCAGTAAAGCAATGGTTCTCATTGGCCTCTACGGTGACTGTGAGGGTGTAGCTCTTGTTGGGGTCGTAGTTGCCGAGGTCTTCGATGTCGGGGTCGTCGCCGGTCCACTCCACATTACTTACAGTCCAGTCTTGCCTTAGTGCAGCAATGCCTGTGGGCCATGTGACCTTAGTAGAGAGAGGCTGCCCCTCCACGGGCTCCGTCACACTTACGCTAACCGACTTGATTGGCATGCCGCCCGGGGGGGCAGGCACCGTATAATCCTTAATGATGAAGACTATCTCTGTGTCAGAGCGCCTGACATATACGTCATTTTGGTCACCACCCACATAGAGTGCCGGATTGTCGCCGAAGGTGGAGCCCTCGTCAAGGGTGATGATAAAACCGATATCGAATTTGCCGTTAAGGGCGCATGGCGAGGGGTCTATCTCTTGCCAGCCATTGTTGTAAACGCGGTATGCCACTCTGCTCACTGTGGCGTGCTCGGTGAGCGAGGTGGCGGTGAAGTCGGCATCCTCTCCAGCGATGGGCCATGTGTAGTCGTCGAGATAGACTAAGCCTATCACGTTCTCATCAAGACCGTAGATATGGGGATAGAACCAATATTCCCAGATATTGCCTATGCCCTCAACCTCATCGGTAAACTCGTCAGGGTATTTGGCGAATATCTTGGTCTGGCCGTTGTGGGTGGCGGGGCCCCAGTCGGGGCCTACACTATAGAACTGCTCATGCTCCGATTCCGCGAGTTTGGGCTTGTGGTCATGGCACCACATCTCCTTGAGTGCTTTGCAAAATTCGAAGGCTATGCTATGGATAGTAACGTCGCCGCCGTAGAAGTCAAGGCGCTCCATCTCGTAGTTGTACATGAAAGCTTGTGCCCCAATCTCTAGTGTCTTGCTGCGGATGATGAGGTGCTTGATATTGGATTCCTCGAAAGCACAAGAACCGATAGATGTAACACTTTCAGGAATGGTTATGGTCTGGTTGCGAAATTTGGTGCCCCAGAAAACCCTTTCATCAATACTTTTAACATCGTCAGGGATGACAGAGCTTTTGCAGCCTGCAACCACCTTCTTGCTAGCGCTCTCAACAACCACGTTGTTGTCAGAATAGTAGGTCTCGTTGGTATATGTCACGGCGAGGTATTCCAGCTGGTTGCATCCCGCAGTTATTCCATATCCAATATCGGTAACGGTACCGGGGATAACCAGACTCTCGATATCGCTATCAGCAAAAGCACTACTTTCAATACTACTTAAACCGGCATTGAGGGAAATGCCCTTTATCTTTGCACGAACGAAGGCTGCATGGCATATTCTTTGCACATTGGATGGAAGCTTGAAGTCATAGCCGTCGTACTGATAATCCATGAAAGCACATTCATCTATGATAGAAATAGACCCGGGCAGGGTGATCTTGGCTGAGCAGTTGTAGAATGCATACTCTCCGATATAGCGTACGGTGTAGACTTCGCCGTCGTCGTTGGATGTGTTTACTACCATAGATGGCAAATAAATCTTGCCGCTGTAATCTTTCCATTCATCAATAATGCAGCTGTGGTAGTTACCTTCGTTGTCCTTTTCACCGATTATGCTAACATATTTGTATTTTTCATTCACGACTTTGAAGCGTATTGACACCGAAGACTGTGTACCATCGGGAGCCATATATCCGACAGGAAGCACGAAAACATCGCCGTCTGCGGCACTCGCATTGGTTGTGAACAGCGCTGTGAGCGCGAACAGAATAAATAGGGTGTAAATCTTTTTCATGATAAAAGTTTTGTATTATGAATGCAAAAATAGGATTTTTTCGCTATAAACATCGTATTTCGCACTGAATTTTTGTAAAAAATACTATAAAAACGAAAGAACACCATAGAAAATACCGAAATCACCGAGCAGAAATCTGCGAAAGCTGAGCAGAAAAATAAAAAAGCCGAGCGCGCGTAATTTTGATGCCCATCAGAATGAGATTTCGTGCCCATGCTTTTTGATTTTGATGGGCATCAAAATCAGCTCTTCTCGCATTTTTTTAGCGCGGAGACGCGAATTAATTGCCTCTCCGCGCTATTTAATAGAATCTGCTCGCTTTAAGAATTGGTATGATTGTCAGGGTGTGACTTTGATTACGAAGCCTCCGCCGGATGCCATGTTGACATTGAATGGTTGATCAAGGTTGGCTTTTATGGTGGTGTGCTTGTAGTCGCGGGCTGCGCGGTCGGCGTTCACTCCGTCGCAGAACAGTTCAATCTGCTTGTTGCCGGAGCCGATGAAACTGAGGTCGAGCGTCACCTCGCGGGGGTCCCAGTTGGTGAGGCCGCCCACATACCATGTGCCGTCCTTGGCTTTGCGCGCCATAACGATGTGTTCGCCTATCTTGCCGCTTATGGCGCGGGTGTCGTCCCACACTGTGGGCACGGTGGCGATGAAGTGGGTGCACTCTGCCTCGCGCAGATAGTTCGACGGGTTGTCGCACAGCATCGACAGGGGTGCGTCGAAAATGATATACTCAGCCAGTTGTCTGCAACGCGTGCCTTGGCTCATGGGCTCGGAGTTGGTGGAGAAATAATTCTCCTTGGTGGCGTTGCGCATTGCGCCCTGTGTATAGTCGGCGGGGCCTGCCACTTGGCGTATGAAGGGATAGGTGACGTCGTAGGTCACCATGTCGAAGTCGGGCTCCACCCATTTCACTTCCTCCAGACCATATACTCCCTCGAAGTTGATATTGTTGGGCCATGTGCGCTGCTGCCCTGTGGGCTTATACATGCCGTGGAGGTCGATGAGCAACTTATACTTGGCTCCCATCTCTGCGCAACGCGTGTTGAAGTCAACCATCACTTGGTCGTCGCGATCCATGAAATCAACCTTGAACCCCTTGATGCCCATCTTGGAGTAGTGGGCGCAGACGCGCTCCATGTCTTGGTCGAAGGCGCGGTAGCCTGCCCAGAGGATGAGACCTACGTTGCGCTCGGTGGCATAGCTGATGAGTTCCTCCAGATTTATCTCGGGCACAATCTTGAAGAGGTCTGCCTCGCCCGGCACTGCCCATCCCTCGTCGAGGATTACATACTCGATGCCCTGCTCTGAGGCAAAGTCGATATAGTATTTATATGTGTCGTTGTTGATGCCTGCGCGGAAATCTACACCATAGATATTCCAGTCGTTCCACCAGTCCCACGCCACCTTGCCGGGCTTCACCCAGCTCCAGTCTTGCGTGGTGTCCCAGGACTTGGCAAGCTTCATGACGAAGTCGCTTGCCAGCAGCTCCTTCTCGTCATCCACTATCTGTATGGCACGCCACGGCAACTCTGTCTTGCCAGCCACACGGGCTATGTAGTCCTCGCGCGCGTGTACCTCTTTTTTTAATCCGCGCGTAGTGACTTTTGTCTCCTTGGGATAGGCGGCGAACACGCCGTGCAGCTTGCCGTCGGCGGTTTGGAGCCTCATGCCGGGATAATTAAACAGGTCCACCTCCGTGATGCATAGGCTCACGCCACCCTCCTGCAGCAATGCCGGCAACATTATCTGACGGTCCTTGGGCCACTGGCCTATGGTGGAGTGCTTATATGTGTTCTGGAAATTGGAGTGCCACTGATTCTCCTCGCCGTTGATGGTACGCCCGTTCACGGGAGCCACCACCATCTGCGCGTCTGTCTTGGCTGGCACAAACTCGGCCACTTCGTTGCGCACGATGTAGTCTTGCTTGAAATTGGTGGTTATTCTGTAAGCTACTCCGTCGTCGTAAGCGCGCCAAATGATGCTGTAGGTGTCTTTCGCGTTCGGTGCTTTCAGTTTTAGTCCCAGTTCGTTATAGCTGGCGTGAACCTCGGCTCGCTTATAGATGTATGGTTTGAAATCCTCTTTTGCTTCTTTGGTGTAGTGCGAAACGACACGCGCATCCTTGCCCAGCACGGTGTTTCCATCGCCCAGCTCCAGCGCAATGCGTGAGGGAGCAAGCACCAATGTGCCTTTGTGCTCCACAGTGTAAGTGATGTCTTGCCCCACCACCACTGTTATGGTGTTTATTCCTTTGGGGTCGGCGAGGGTGAACAATTTGTTCTTTTGAGGGGTTGCCACTGCTACTAAAAACAGTAAAGTGAAATGAGCAATGAGTAGTGTCTTTTTCATAGAGGTCTCAGTTTTTTAATAGTTCTTTTTTCAGTTGTGCTATGGTCTTGCCTAGCGCGGGGTGGCGCTTGCGCGGCGCTATCTCTGCCAGCGGACTCACCACAAAGTCGCGCTGCGCCATCAGTGGATGGGGGATGGTGAGCTCGGGGCTGGTTAGCTGCAGCGTGTCGTAGAGCAGTATGTCAATGTCTATGATGCGGTCGGCATAGTGACGCTCTCTCGCCTCTTGACTCTCGCCCCTTGACTCTTGACTCTTGACTCTCGCCCCTTGACTCTTGACTCTCGACCCTTGACTTTTTTGTGTGCGGCCCATCTGTTGCTCTATGGCCTGTGTGGCGCGTAGCAGCTGCAACGGCGTGAGCGTGGTGTCAAAGATTGCCGCGGCATTGAGGAAGTCATTATCGCTGCTGAAGCCCCAGGGCTTCGATGATATGTAGGAGGAGCACTTGACAAGAGGGCCTACTTGCTGCTGCAGCAGGGCGATGGCGCGGTCGATATTGGCGGCGCGGTTGCCGAGATTGGTGCCGAGGCCGAGGTATGTGCGGTGCATTAATCTACTATTAGCATCACATCGCCGTAGGCACCGAAGCGATAGCCTTGCTTCACGGCGGTCTTGTAGGCGCCCATGGTGCCCTCGTAGCCTCCGAAGGCGGCAGCCATCATGAGCAGGGTGCTCTCAGAGGTGTAGAAGTTGGCCAGCATCGCGGTGGCAATGTTGAATGTGTAAGGCGGGAAGATAAACTTGTTGGTCCAGCCGGCAAAGGGCGTGATGTGGTGAAGGGTGTCGCACGAGCTCTCCATGGCGCGCTGCACCGTGGTGCCTACTGCAAGGATCTGGTGCCCTTCATCTTTTGCCTTGTTCACAATCTCACAGCACTGCGGACTGATGTACATCTCCTCCGAGTCCATCTTGTGTTTGGTGAGGTCTTCCACGTCGGTCTTGTTGAAGTTGCTCTGGCCACAGTGGAGAGTGAGGTATGCCTCGCGGATGCCAGCTATCTCCATCTTCTTCATCGTTATTTTGGAGAAGTGCAGGCCTGTGGCGGGCGCGGTGGTGGCTCCCTCCACTCGGGCAAAGATGGTCTGGAAGGTCTCCATATCTTCCTCTATGGCGTCACGCTTGATGTAGGAGGGCAGCGGTGCTACGCCTAGGCCATACAGCTCACGCTTAAACTCCTCGTGAGGACCGTCGTAGAGGAAGCGCAGTGTGCGCCCGCGACTGGTGGTGTTGTCTATCACCTCTGCTACTAGCGAGTCGTCCGGGCCGAAGTAAAGTTTGTTGCCGATACGTATTTTGCGGGCAGGGTCAACGGTCACGTCCCACAGGCGGTCTTCGGCGTTGAGCTCACGGCGAAGAAACACTTCAATGCGAGCACCGGTGCGCTCCTTGTTGCCGTGCAGGTGGGCCGGGATTACCTGAGTGTCGTTGAACACAAAGACATCGCCGTCATCGAAGTATGACAGCAGGTCATTAAACATTTTGTGTTCTACCTTGCCTGTCTTGCGGTGGAGCACCAGCATGCGACAGCCGTCACGAAATGGGTCAGGCTCCTGTGCAATCAGCGCTTCAGGCAGCTTAAATTTAAATTGTGAGAGTTTCATATCTTAATGATCTTCAATGTTCAATGCTCAATCTTCTCCAGCCATTCCGGGAAGGTCTCGAAGTTGAGGCAGTCTTCTACGCGGTAATCGCCTACGCGGGTGCGCCGCAGGGCCGTCAGATAAGCGCCGCTGCCGAGGGCAAGCCCGATGTCGCGTGCCAGAGCGCGTATGTAGGTACCTTTGCTACATACCACCCGTATCTTGAGCACGGGCAGCGCAAACTCCAGTATGTCAATCTTGTCGATGACAAGTGTCTTGGGCTTCAGCTCCACATCCTTGCCGTGGCGGGCGAGGTGAAAGGCGCGAGTGCCTTGTATCTTGCAGGCCGAGTAGGCGGGCGGTATCTGCTCTATGGTGCCCACAAATTTGCGGAGTGCCTCTTCCACCATCTCGCGGGTGATATGCTCCGTGGGGAAGGTGGCATCCTCGGGATGCTCCATGTCGAAGCTGGCGGTGGTGGCTCCAAGCTTGAGCGTGGCTTCATACTCCTTGGTGTGAGCCTGCAGCTCTTCGATGCGTTTGGTGGCTTGTCCCGTGCAGAGCAGCAGCACTCCGGTTGCCAGAGGGTCAAGGGTGCCGGCGTGTCCCACCTTCACCTTGGTGCCCAGCCGCTGGGTGAGCAGCCATCTCACTCGTGCAACGATGCCGAAAGAGGTCCACTCGTAGGGCTTGTCAAAAGGCAGTATCTCGCCGCTGAGGAAATCCATCTAAGTGGGAATATTACTCGTCAACTCATCACGAGCACAGCCAGACCCACTATCGCACAGTAGATGGCGAAATAGATAAGCTTGCACTTCTTGACGAGCGAAATCATCCATTTGCAGGCGAAGCAGCCCGACACAAATGCCGCGATGAAACCGACGATTAGTGAGGATGTCGGAATGGGAGCTGCTGCACCGTGCGCGGCTAGGTATTCTGCGCTTGGCGCAACGATATGCTTGAAGTCTATGATGGCCTCGCCCAATATGGGCGGTATAACCATGAGGAAGGAGAACTGCGCTAGTGTCTTGCGGCTGTTGCCCAGCAGCAAGCCGGTGGCGATGGTGGAGCCGCTGCGCGACAGGCCCGGCAGCACGGCAGCCGCCTGAGCCACGCCTATCACGAAGGCGTTCGACGGCGATATCTTCTCTTTCTCCTGAGGCTTGTAGAAGTGCGTCATGGCCAGCAGCGATGCCGTAATCAGCAGGCAGATGCCGGTCACAAGCAGCACGTCGCCCGCATACAGAGCCTCTATCTTGTCCTTGAACAGCAGGCCTACTATGGCGACTGGTATCATGGATATGACGATATTGAGCACATAGCGCGTCTCGTCATTAAACTTGAATTTGAACAGGCCATGGAATATCCAGATAATCTCTCTCCACAGCACCACAAGCGTTGCCAGCACGGTGGCAACGTGCACCACGATGTCAAAGGTGAGACCGCCCGCTTCGGCAGCCGGACCAAGCAGTGCCTTGCCTATCTCCAAATGGCCGCTACTGCTCACGGGCAGATATTCTGTCAGTCCCTGTACAATGCCAAGGATGAGTGCTTGTATTGCATCCATTACTTATTCTTGTCTTTC
>JAGCTG010000049.1 GCA_017963785.1 Bacteroidaceae bacterium
CCGGGCGAGAACCTCCGTGATGAGCAAGATGCTTTTGATATCTATGGCATGCGCCGCACCGATGGCGGATACCTGAAGTTTGAGCCTACTGTCGGCGTGCCTTACTCTGCCAGCATCAGCATCACCAACTCCGGCGACCTGCCTCTGCACAACATTGATATGGAGGTGCTCTCCTCCGGAGGCAATATCGAAGTGGCCGTTGAAAAGATTGCCACGCTCAATGGAGGCAAGAGCAGCAGCCTGCCCATCACGCTGACTGCCACGGAGGCCTCGCAGGGCGACGAATGGCAACAGCTGAAGGTGCGCTTCACCTCTGACGAGGGTGCATCGTTCGACGGACTGATTTACTACTACAACCGTACTGCCACGGGCAAGCTGCGCGCCAGCGTCAATGCCATCAACACAACCATGATTAAGGGTAAGCAGCGCGACTACTCATTTGATATTACCAATACGGGCTACGGCACTACGGGCAAGATAAGCCTCGCGTTGCCTGAGGGCACATGGATGAGCGCTGTCACCGGCAAGGAGATGAGTGCCCTTTCCTCCACCGACACAGCCACTATCGTGCTGCGCCTCACTCCGTCGGCCGACATGCAACTCAATGTGCCTATACGCGGCACCATCGGTATCAACTGCGCCAACGGCCAGGGTATGAGCCTGCCGTTCTCCATAGAGCCTGTCAGCGATGACATGGGCGAACTGGTGGTTGATGTGTGCGATGAATTCACCTACTACACAGAAGAGGCTCCCCACCTTGCCAACGCCACCGTCAAGGTGACTCACCCCACCACAGGCCGCACCGTCGCTGAGGGAGTGACGGGCGAAGACGGTCGTTTCACTGCGCCGCTGCCCGAGGGATGGTACACCGTCAGCGTCAGCGCCGACAAGCACGACAGCTATCGCGGCAATGTGCTCGTTGACCCGGGCAGGCAGACAGTCAAGGTAATCAATCTGAGCTATCAGGCTGTCACCATCAATTGGGAAGTTAAGGAGACCGAGGTGGAAGACAAGTATGAGATAGTCACCACCGCCACCTTCGAGACTCACGTGCCCGCACCCGTCGTCATCATCCGCGGTCCTAACAAGATTGACGCCGATGCCATGCTGGTAGGGGAGAGTCAGATGCTTTACTATACCGTGACCAACGAAGGACTCATCAATGCGAAGAACTGTACGTTCGTGGCTCCGCAGAGCGATAGTGAACTGCTGTTCGAGGCATTGGCCAATACAGGTCCGTTCGACCTTGCAGCCAATCAGTCGGTGCTCATCCCCGTGAAGGTGACCAAGACTAGCGGTGCCTCTGGCTCCAAGAGCTTCAAGGGTGCTACCCGCGATGGAGGCAGCAACGACAATGCCTTCACCCATTGTATGAAAAACCTCGGAGTGCTCTATGAGATACTCTGTGGCAAAGACCTGAAGAGCAACTCCGCCATGCTAACCCTCGCTGTGCGCTTCTGCGCGGCAGGCATTGCTGCCAGTGGTTTTGGCGGCGGCAGCGGCGGTGGTCCCGGCTCCCCCGGAAAGGGCGGCAGCTACGGCTATGGCGGCAGCGCCGGCTACACCTATCTGGAGAGCGACGACCCCTGCGACCCCATATTGGCGCACAATAAGAAGAACGTGATGGACGGCCTTGCCGGTATGGCTCCAGGCCTTGCCGGTGCAGCGGGCTTTGGATTCCCCGCAGAGAGTATGGCACAGGCGGCCGCTGCCGGGGATGCCGGTGGCATGGCTCAGGCAGCCGGAGACTTTGGAGCGAACTGCGCCGGTACGTTTGCCGGTGATTTCGGTGGACCAGCTATGGGCTTTGTCGGTATTGCTGCAGGCATGAAGAGTAAGGCATTCATGCATCAAGCGAATGTCGCTTCGTCGGAAGAGGACTTTAGTAAGTACAGCTGGCTACAGGCATTTGTGGATGTGGCCAAGAAATTCTACTATCAGCTGGAGGCTGCCATGAATGTTCATAAAGAGTATTTTGGTGACGAACAATGGTATATGCCCCATGACGAGTCGAGACTGGAGTTCTTCCGACAACTATGCAAATATGAAAATGCAGAAGACATCACTACGGAGAACCTGATGCCATATAAGCCTCAGTCGGTAAGTGAAGAGCAGTTCGTTGCATTCATGGAGCGATTCCATAATACTATATATAATGTGGATGACACCAACAAGATAGACATCAGTTACATCCTCGACCAAGTCAATGTCTTTGACAGTTATAACGAAGAGGCCATCACTGCAGGCTATCCCTCTATGTTGGATTGGTTCCAGGCTGCGGCAGACCAGGTTAAGGCCGACTTCAACGACGCTTCGAAGACTCAGTCGGTATGCGTGACCATCAAGCTGCAGTTCAAGCAGGAACTGGTGCTCACCCGACAGGCTTTCCGCGGCACGCTGACCGTGAACAACGGCAATGAGGAGACACCGATGGAGAACGTCAAGCTGATGCTCAAGGTGACCGACGAGGATGGCAACGTGGCTACCGCTCACGAGTTCCAGATCAACAACGAGAGCCTCGACGGCTTTGAGGGCGATCTGGACGGAGAGTGGGCGCTCGACCCCAAGAAGACGGGTACTGCCACCATCCTCTTCATCCCCACCAAGTATGCCGCTCCGGAGTATGACCGCCTGTATTCGTTCGGTGGCTCGCTGTCATACACTGATCCCAACACGGGATTGGTCGTTACCCGCGACCTGCAGCCCGTCACCCTCACCGTGAAGCCGTCGCCACAGCTCGACCTCACCTATTTCATGCAGCGCGATATCCTGGGCGACGACCCGCTCACCAAGGATGTTGTGGAGCCGATGGTACCTGCTGAGTTTGCACTCCTCATCAACAACGTGGGTTACGGTGATGCCACCAATGTGCGCATGACCACCCATCAGCCCGAGATAGTGGACAATGAGAAGGGATTGCTTATCGACTTCGAACTGCTTAGCAGTCAGGTCAACGGCGGCGACAAGACTCTGGCGCTGGGCAGCAGTGTGCCTGCCGACTTCGGCACCATCCCCGCGCAGGGCACCTCCTACGCACAGTGGTGGTTCACCTCTACGCTGCTCGGCCACTTCCTCGACTACCAGGTGGAGGCTACCCATGTCACCAGCTACGGCAACGAAGACCTCTCGCTGCTCAACAGCGTGACCATCCATGAGCTCATCCGCAGCATCAACACCCGCGATGCTGCAGGCATGCCCCTGAAGGGCTGGCTCGTCAACGATGTCACTGACCACGAGGATTTACCCGACATGCTCTATCTGAGCAACGGTGACGTAGAGCAGGTGGGCATGGTGCGCTCTGCATCAATAGTCCGCAATGACATGACACACTGCACTGTTACTATCCAGCCGGCTGAACGTGAGTGGAACTACGGCAATGTCAACGATCCCACGCTTGGGCGACAGGACATCATCAGTGTGGTTCGCGATGATGGGGTAGAGCTTGACCTGCGCAACGTATGGCAGACAGACCGCACTCTGCGCGACGGTATGGACCCGATTAATGAATGTCGCATCCACTTCGTTGACAAACTGGTGGTTGACGGACAGCCCCATACCTACACCATCACCTTTGAGCCACGACCTGAAGTGGTGCTCAAGGTTGAGGAGGTGACCGGCCTGCCGAAGAACAATGAACTGACACGTGAAGCCATTACCACAATGACGGTAAAACTCAACAAACCTGTCCGTTCATTTACAGCCGACAATCTGCGTCTGCAGTGTCAGGGAAATGATCTCCTGGAGCTTCCGACTATCCAGAAGATTGACGACCTCACATATCAGCTCACATACAATTCGCTTGCAGGTGCCAGCGGCTACCTTGTGCTCACTGTCTATGCATCGAAGATGGTTGATAACGAAGGTTACACAGGCGACTATGACTTCCACACAACTTGGATACAGTTCATCGATGGCAAGTGTACGATAAACATGGCTGCCAGCCCCGTCTATGGTGGCACCGTGCAGCCCGGCAGCTCCGAGCAGATCTATGACACCGATATAACCCTCACAGCCACACCGGCACAGGGCTACGCCTTCAGTCATTGGCTTGAGGGCGACGAGATAGTCTCTGACTCTGCTGAGTTTGACTATCACATCACAGCCCTCTCGTCACTCTCCACTCTGACGGCCGTCTTCACACCGCAGCTATATGATGTCAGCCTCACCTACGATGAGACGGGCGGCATAGTCCGCGGCCTCGGCTCAGGACGCTATGAGTATGGCATCACGGTTCACCTGCAGGCTACGCCAGTGCGCAACTACGACTTCGACCATTGGACTGTGAACGGTGTGAAGGTAGGCACCGACGAGAAACTCGACCTGTTTATCGATGGCACGAAGCAGGTGGAGGCCGTATTCAAGTATTCGCCGACCAAACTGATTGTAGCCTATAATCTGGCCGAAGGCTGGAACTGGGTTTCCGTTGACCCCACCGACGAAGCACTGCTCGACACCAAGCGTCTGATGGCACATCTCGGCGGTAAAGCGTTGGAGATACGCGGCAAGGACAAGAATCTTGTCTATGTTGATGGGCAGTGGAAGGGCGACCTCACCACTCTCAATCCCGGTGAGGCCTACCAGATACGTGTCAGCGATGCCACCTTGATGAATATTGAGACTCGCATTCCCGAGGCCAATATCATCAACCTCACACGCGGATGGAACCATCTGGCATTCGACTCGTCAGAGGAGCTGCCTATCGCTACTGCTCTCACCAACTGGCATCCATGGCCCGACGATATCGTCAAGGGACAGGACGGCTTCGCCATCTATGATGGCACCCAGTGGGTAGGTACTCTCCAGTCCATGCAGCCTGGCAAGGGCTATCAAATCTATGCCCAGACCATCGGTTCCTTCAGTTGGCCCACCACGCCCGTAGAGCGCACCACCACCGTCGTAGCCGACTACCAGGATGACGAAGGAGGGGCTGGCAGCAACTACTTCTCACTTTCACACTCACACTCACCCTCGCTCATGACTCTTGACCGCCGTAAGTATGCTGACAACATGTGCATCGTGGCAGATATCATGGACAAAGACGTCGTCAGCAACTCCGACAACTTCGTTGTAAGTGCTATCGTTGACGGCGAGACACGCGGTATGGGTGTCCTGGTGGATGGCCATTACTTCATCACGATTTATGGCCAGCAGGAGGAGTCGGTAGAGTACCAAGTCTTTGATAAGGCACAGAGCACCGACCTCTTCATAGATGGAGAAAGCCTCTTCCGTCATACCGCCTACTGCAATCTCAGCGAACCAACGAAGATTAACCTCCTCGACTACGACCCGTCTGGCATAGCCAGCGCTAATGGTCAATCGTCGATTGCCAATGATGTTTACGATTTGAGCGGTCGCAAGGTTAATGGTCAATCGTCAATGGTCAATGGTCAATTGCCTAATGGCATCTACATCATCAACGGCCGCAAGGTGATTGTCAGGAAATAGTTATTTCTCATTCCGCGTGGGCGGAAACTGCTAGAGAAAGTCAATTTTTTACCCAAAGAAATTGTTTTCAATGCCAAATATTTGGTGGGGAAACAATTTCTTTTTATTTTTGTTGCAAATTATATATAAATAAGGTATTATGAAGAAAATATTATCTTCTCTTTTCGTTTTATTAATGGTCAATGGTCAATGGTCAATGGTCAATGGTCAAACCGTGTTTGCCAACATCTGCCGAAAGGCGGGCGACATAGTCTTGCTGCAGGTTTCCGAGACACAGAAATTCACTTTCTCCTCTGAGAATCCCTCCAACTGTGTGCCCGGCACATACTACGGACCGCCAATTGACTTCGGCAATACCAACCTCTTCCGAGTGGTCGAGAACACCACCGACCCCGTGCCCTCCGGCACTGCGCTCACGCAGGAGTTCAATGGCCATCGCTATGTGCTCAGCAACTCCGGCAGCGAGATGGTCATCACCGACTATGCCATTGCCTCTGGCGACGTGAGTGCTACCATAGCCACAGGACTCAACTACACCCCCCAAGCCCTTCAGGTCATTCCCGGCAAACGCACCTTTGTCATCGCATGCCAGGACGGTAGCGCCACCAAGCGCATCGACGTAGAGCTGACTCCCTTTGCATACGAGCATGATGAGGCGCAGACCAATGTGGTTAACATCACCAAGGCAGACGGCACCACCTTCACCAGCAATGTCGATGCCCTCACCGACCTCTACTACACCGACTCGCCAATGGTCAATGGTCAATGGTCAATGATCAATGGTGCTCCCATCTGGTTCGGCGAGGGATATTGCTTCAAGCGCAAACCCGCCACTCATGCTCCCGATATGTCCACGGCATCCAAGTCGCAGACGCTCAACGGCACAACCTATACCCTCGCTTCCAACGGCGTCATCTCCTTCGGCCCATACAGCATAGCCACAGGCATTGCCAATGCCAGCAAATTGCTCATCGATGCCGACAGCCGTCGGTTTGTGATTGCCAACACCGGCGGCACATGCTACGACATTGTCTTCACCGACAACTATGTATATACAACTAAAGCCAACACCACTAATACCAACACCTACCTACTCTCTACCGCCGACTGGGGGTGGCAGACCACTGGCGACGTCACCTACGGCAAGGCAACATTCGCCGGGCTCTACAACAGCACCCAGACCATAGCCATCGCCAAATACTCCCAGGCGCTGCTCTCCACCGATATCTACGACGTGGAGCGCTCCAACAAGGGCACCAGCGCACTCGCTGCCGATGCAGGCGCTGCGGTGGCCATCAACGGCAGCTACTTCAATATGAGCACCAACGAGTCAATCACCGCTCTGTGGCTCAATGGGGTAGAGGTTGCCAACACCGACAGTGGCGAGAAGAAACGATGCACCGGCATCGTGGGCTTCAAAAACGGACAGATGAGCATGTGGCAGTATGATGTCGAGACCACCACCGCCACTGACCTCGCCAACTGGGGCAGTCAGTATGACAGCTTCCTGGCCACAGGCCCCCTGCTCCGACTCGGCGGCACCAGCATGACCAATGTTAAGACGGGCAGCTCTTCATTCGACGGCGTCAATCCCCGCTCTATGATTGGCCGCGACCAGTATGGCATGGTTTACATGGTCGTCGTGGAAGGCCGCATCAACAATGCCGATGGCCTCAGTATGGAGAATATGTTGAAGTTGGCCGAGGACCTCGAACTGGTGGATGCCATCAACCTCGACGGCGGTGGCTCCTCAACCCTCTATGTCAATGGCGCCGGCGTAGTCAACCGCCTCAGCGGTGGATCAGTCCGCAGAGTTCCGAATATAATAATAGCTAAATAATACCATTATGAAAAA
>JAGCTG010000004.1 GCA_017963785.1 Bacteroidaceae bacterium
ATCAACTTTATCCGCCAACAAGCTTATAAAATAAATAAGGTAGAGCAAGGTGACGGCTCCATAGCCATAGCCAAGCGCGACATCGGCAGTCAGGCGCTACTGTTCGAACTGCTCCACCCTCTCGGCTTTACCCCTGCCCAGATAGCCAGTGCATGGCAAAGCCTCAACGACCAACCGGGCGCCGTCTTCCGCAGTGCGACACACGAAATGCTGCGCGACAGAGAGAACCTTATCATAAGAGAGTTAGGAGTGAGAGTGAGTGTGGGAGTGAGTTTTTCTGCTGGCGAGAGCGTAACGCTGATGAACCAGACCGTAAGCACACGCATTGTGACTGCAAGCGCGGTGGACAATATAAGCAAAGACCCCAGAGTGGCCTGTCTTGACGCTGACAAGGTGGGTAACAGCTTAATCCTGCGGCCGACACAACAGGGTGACCGTTTTGTTCCGTTTGGGGTAAAAGGCAGCAAATTAGTGAGTCGCTATATGATAGACCATAAGTTCAGTGCCTTCCAGAAGGAGCGCCAGCTGGTGATTACCAACGGAACAGACATAGTGTGGCTAGTGGGACAACGGCCCGACGATCGCTATCGAGTTGTTAAAGAAACAAAAAACATTTTAATCATTGAGACGATAGCATTGCCTATTCAAAGTTTTTTGTAACTTTGCATCTCAAATTTCAACTCTTACGTTTAACACTTTTTTTTTATAATGAAAAAGACATTCTTTCTCGCATTCGCTCTGGTCGGTGCATTTGCTGTTGCCGGTGCACAGGAAATAAGCGACATCACCTTTGAAAACGGGCACCTCGCGCTGAGCAACGACGTGTGCTGTAGTTTCGTCGCCAGTCCCGACAAGACACCCAAGGCGCCGAAGGCTCCCAAAGCCCCCAAGGTGGACAAGAAAAAAGGTGGCGTTGCTGCACCCCAAGCCGGAGTGCCCAAGTCGCCTATCTTCAACGACAAAGCCGCCATGCTGCCCGCCACAAAGGACGAGGACAACTGGTTTGTAGAAGTGCCCGACAGCATACTGGGCCGCATGTTGCTGACCGTGACGCGCTTCACCTCCACTCCCGCAGGACTGGAAATCTACGGAGGCGAGCAACTGCGCAACCAGACAGTTTATTTCGAGAAGACTTTCGCCAACGGCAAGGATGCACTACTGCTACGCCAGAATCGCATGTCTATACACGCCGACACCATCGACGCCATATCTAAGGCCGTGAATGTCAGCAACAGTGATCCTATCCTTGGCATATTCAAGATAGAGGAGACCAAGGACCATAAATATAAAATCAACATATCCTCGCTGCTATTGCAGAATGATGCCTTCAGCCTCGCCAACTACCACAAGACTGAGCTGCGCATCACGATGCAAAATCCCGGCGCCAGCTATGTGGAGAGCATCCACTCCTATCCCATCAACACGGAGATTCGCGTGGTGCGCACCTTCAACACCAGCAATGGCGGCATCTACACCTTCGGCATGAATACCTCGTTTGTGCTGCTGCCCAAGGAGCCTATGCGCCAGCGTATCTTCGATCCCCGCGTGGGCTTCTTCATCGACGGCTATGATCTTTACTCCGATGCCCAGCAGTCAGTGGAGGAGCGCTATTTCATCACCCGCCGCCGCCTCGAGCCCAAGAACGAAGAAGACGCTGCCAAGCAGCGCAATGGCGAACTGATAGAGCCCAAGAAGCAGATTGTCTATTACATTGACCCAGGCACGCCCAAGCAGTGGAGGCCCTACCTGATTCAGGGTGTCAACGACTGGAACGTAGCCTTTGAGCAAGCCGGATGGAAGAATGCCATCACCGCCAAAGAGTGGCCCGAGAACGACTCCACCATGTCGATGGAAGATGCCCGCTATTCTTTCATTATGTACCTTGCTTCTGACATAGCCAACGCCTACGGCCCGAATGTTCACGATCCACGTTCAGGCGAGATAATGGAGAGTCACGTGGGCTGGTATCATAATGTGATGAAGCTCGTGCACGACTGGTATCAGGTGCAGTGCTCCGCCATTGACCCTGAAGCCCGCAAGGCTAAGTTCAGCGACGAGCTGATGGGCGAGCTGATACGCTTCGTCTCTTCCCATGAGATAGGCCACACACTGGGCCTGAGGCATAACTTCGGCTCGTCAAGCACAGTGCCCGTGGATAGTCTGCGCTCCAACAGCTTCCTTGAGAAGTGGGGCCACACCCCGTCGATTATGGACTACGCACGCTTCAACTACGTGGCACAGCCCGGCGACGGAGTGGAAATAAAGAACCTCTTCCCGCGCATCAACGATTACGACAAGTGGGCCATCGAATGGGGCTACAAGCCTGTGTTTGACGCTACCTCTGCCGAAGATGAGCAGTATGTACTCAAGCAGGAAGTCAGCCGCCGCTTGAATGAAAACAAACGCCTGTGGTGGGGCGATGGAGAGAGAGGAGTCAACGACCCACGCTGCCAGACAGAAGACCTCAGCAACGATGCCATAAAGGCCAGCGAACTGGGCATTGAAAACCTTAAACGCATTCTTCCGCAACTGGGTAGCTGGAACTACTGGGAGACAGATGTGACAAGCGACAAAGTACGCACAATGTACGGCCAGGTGGTAAATCAATATTTCCGCTACATGCTACACGTAGCCAACAACCTTGTCGGCGTATATAACACAACCGCAGCACCCGAACAGCAAGTAAAGATGCTGCAGATACCGCCAGTGGAGAAGGCCAAGGCTGTGGTGCCGTTCCTCAAAGAACAACTGTTTGAGAAGCCCGAATGGCTCGTCAACGTACCCTACGCAGACCGTATCTTCGCCAACCCGGACGACCAGCTGCAGAGTATTGCCAATCGTATACTGCCTTCTCTCATAAGCACCTACCGCATAGGCCAGCTTAATCCCAACTACGGCGCTGCCAATTACCTCGGCGATCTGAAGGATGCCATCTTTAAGGGCTTCAACACCAGCAAGCCCGTGGACAGCTACGACCGATTCCTGCAGCGCACCTTTGTCAACACTCTTTGCTCCGAATATACCAGCATGCGCAACTCCACCGCCAACGACGCTCTCGCTGCAGTGCTGATGACGCTCAAGGATATTGACCGCCGACTCAAAAACGTAAGCAATGCCGACCCCGTCAGCGAGGCTCACTACGCTATGCTTAGCGACAAGCTGCAGCGCGCGCTTGTGGTGAAGTAACACTATATTAATGGTAAAGCAATTACTCTGCCTCACGGCATGCATACTGATGATTGTGGGCGCTGCAGTGCGCCGCAACGCAGTAGTCACTCCTGAAGAGTCTGCACCCATAGCCGGCACTATCAACACCTCTGGTCTTGGTGCGGTCACCGGCTATGCCGGTCCGGTGCCACTGAAGATATATGTAAGCAATGGCGTGGTGGACAGTGTGATTGCTTTACCTAATGTAGAAACTCCCGACTTCTTCAACAGAGTAGAAGAAGCGCTTCTCCACAAATGGGACGGCCTTACCATTGAAGAAGCGGCACAACTGCATGTGGATGCCGTAAGCGGTGCCACATATTCATCCAAAGCCCTCATTGACAATATGCAGCGCGGACTCAAAGAGTTAGGCGCAAGAAAGGTAGATGCGGTCGTCAGCAAGGATGATTCCCAACCCTCTGAGTTCAAAATTGAAATCATCGCAGGTCTGATCGTTGCATTGATGGCTTCGTTTATTCCCCTTTTCTGGAGAAACCGCATCTATCGCATTGTGCAGCAAGTGCTCAACGTGGCAGTGCTCGGTTTCTGGTGTGGCGCCTGTCTCTCTTATTCTTCCCTGCTCAGCCTCTTCAATTTTCAGTGGTCAACGCTCGCTAGTCAGTGGCCTACAATCCTCTTGCTCGTATTGCTTATCGTGGCTATTGTGTGGCCCCTCTTCGGCAAGAAGTCGCATTACTGCAACCATGTCTGTCCCTTCGGTTCGTTGCAGGAACTGTGTGGCCGCTGTGTACCTTGCAAACTAAGCCTTAGTTCTCGCACCATAAAGATGCTCACTCTGCTACGCCGCTGTCTATGGGCGTTGCTGATGCTCTGCCTTTGGACAGGCGTGTGGTTTGAATGGATTGACTACGAGCCGTTCTCTGCATTCATAGTGCAGTCCGCCTCCACGGCAGTGCTTATCCTTGCCGCAGTCTTTGTAGTACTCTCCTTTTTTATCAACCGCCCATACTGCCGCTTCGTGTGTCCCCTTGGCACACTGCTCAAAATAAGTCAGGGCACGGAGATAAAGAAGAAATAATACTCACTCTAGAGAGAAGCGGTATATTTCGCTGCCTCGCGACCCCACTACAAAATGGTTGCCAACAACCACGGGGGAGCTCTCAAAATTATTTACCATGTGTTCACGGAAGAGGACATTACCTGTCTTACCCTCAATAAGATAGGCATTGCCTGAACTATCTCCAGTAAAGATGAAAGCCTGACCTTTC
>JAGCTG010000050.1 GCA_017963785.1 Bacteroidaceae bacterium
CACAATGGACGAAATGGCTCCGACAAAGTCGGCTTTAGTTTCGGCAAAGTCGGCTTTAGTTTCGACAAGGTCCGCTTAAGTTTCGGCAAAGTCCGCTTAAGTTTCCGGTGAGAGCCGCTTTTTTTACTGACAAAGGCCGCTTTAGTTTCGATAAAGGGCGTTTTTCTTGCAAAAAAGGACATTTTTTCGTGGATAAAAGGAGGGAAATCGGACATTTTCGTGCGGAGAAAAACAGGTATCTGTGTAAAAAGTTGAGTATCAGCGGTTTTGCGAAAATAGGCGAGAATGCGCTATTTCGGAGCGATGTTTGGTTCGTTTTCGTCTGTGCGATTCTCGTGAATCGTGAAGGGGCGCTTTGTTGTTGAAAATTATGTTTAATAGGTTTGTGGGATTTACTTTTTGAACACGTTTTTTTGATTTTTTTAACCACGAATCTAACGAATAGAGTTTACTGTTTACTGTTTACCGTTTTTTACTGACCACGGATCTAACGGACTTATTATTATTGAACATTGAGGATTGAGAATTGACTCTTGCCCCTTGACAATTATTAAACAAAAACCTAGAAAACACCGATGAAATGGTGCTGCGCACCTGTACCATTCTGTTTCTTCAAAAGCCTGTGAGCAAGCTCCCGTCTTTTTCAAAACATTCTGGTGCGGCCATGCCGCTATTTCACCGGAAAAACCAAGAAAAGAGTTTACCGTTTACGGTTTACGTGAGCAAGCTCCCGAAAGCGACACCAAGGCTCTATGCTACTGCCCCAAAGGGCGGATCGAAGCAAAATTCGAAAATTAAGAAAAAAGAATAAACAATTCTTTGCTGCTGATAACTATTCTTGTGAGCAGCTCACACCAGCAGTAAGCAAAAACCCCTGCACCCCTTACGGGGCCAACGCATCGTTCAAAAAATAAGAAAAGCCGAAAATAGCTTAGATGGCTTAATGGCTTAGGGGGCTTAGATGGGTTAAGGAGTGTAAGGTTTTTAAGGAGATTAAGGTCTTTAGGGAGGGAATTACGTTTTTCGGGGATGTTTTTTAGGAGAGAGTGAAATCTTTTTTATATCTTTGCGGACAGTTCGGGGAGAAATCCGGACGAAATAAACAGCACAATGCAGTTATTCAGCGCGCCAGAAATGTGAGAGTTTCATTACGCGAACGAAAATGAATAGGTGTTTGTGTCTGCGCTTATGGCGTGGACTCCACTTATCATTCGTTCTGGTACCTCTCACAACCACTGGCACGGGTAAGCGTCCACGCTTTTTTCGTGCCTTTTGTTGTGTCTTATATCAGAATTTTGAATAGCGCTTGTGTATACCTATAAGCGTGAGGAATGGCAAAAAAAACGGTTGGCCTATCTGGCATTGATGTCAGGGAGGGTGATTTGGCGGCCATTTCAGAGAAGGTGCTGAGCACACTTCTCAGAGACCACACTACTGGCCGCAACATATTCTGGGCGACTCATGACTACGAGTCGCTGGGCTCAGAGTATGATTTTCTTGCACCCATACTGCCTGAGCTTATAACTGGAGAGAGTGAAGGTGTGATTAAGCCGCGTGTTTTGAAGTCGAGGGACAACCAGACTGACCGCTCGAAGGATATGGCGGAGGTGTTCACTCCATCGTGGGTGTGCAATGCTCAGAACAATCTGGTTGACGAGGCGTGGTTTGGACGCAAAGATGTGTTCAACACTACCAGCAGCGATGGCAAGAGCTGGCAAGCTAATAACGAGAAGATAACATTTCCCGAGGGCAAGACTTGGAAAGACTATGTCCGCACTACACGACTAGAGATAACGTGCGGCGAGGCTCCTTATTTGGTGAGTCGCTACGACACGACCACGGGCAACGCTGTCCCTCTCGCTGAGCGCATCGGCTTGCTTGACCGCAAGTTGCGAGTGGTGAGTGAAAACACCGAGACCAGCGGCGAGTGGCTAGACTGGGCACAGGTGGCTTACCAGAACACTTACGGCTATGAGTGGCAGGGCGACAACTTGCTTTTGGCTCGCGAGAACTTGCTTGCAACGTTCGTGGATTACTACCGCGCCAAGTTTGACAAAGACCCCTTGGAGAAATCATTGGACTTTATCGCCTACATCGTTTCGTGGAATCTATGGCAGATGGATGGCCTCAAGATGGTGGTGCCGTGCAGCTGCAGGGACGGAGTGACGGAGAAAGTGGAGACTCTTTTCGGAGAGGAAGAAGTCAAGGTGAATTGCCCAGGCTGCCAGGAAAACGATGTGCGCAAGCACAACGGCATCTACTGCCTCATCCGTGATTGGAAGAATGACAAGAAGAAGATACGATTTGTTGACTTGATAAAATAACGATGCCATGGCAAACGAAAACTACAATCCTGATGTGCTGAACTGCATCGCCAACCTGAGCAATGACGAGGTGTTCACGCCGCCCGAGCTGGCCAACAAGATGCTCGACCTCTTGCCGCCGGAGTTGTTCAGAAGCCCAGACACCACGTTTCTCGACCCCTTCACCAAGAGCGGTGTGTTTCTCAGGGAGATAGTGAAGAGACTTGACCGCGGTTTACAGGACAAGATACCCGACCGTCAGGAGCGCATAGACCACATCTTGCACAAGCAGGTGTTTGGCATCGCCATCACGGAGCTTACCTCGCTGCTGGCCCGTCGTTCGGTGTATTGCTCAAAGAAGGCGAACGGCAAATACAGCATCTCGAAGTTCGACACCGAGGAAGGTAACATCCTTTATAAGAATATTAGCCACCACTGGGTGAACGGCAAGTGCAAGTACTGCGGTGCTTCGCAGGCTGTTTACGACCGAGGCTCCGAGGCCGAGCAATACGCCTATATGTTTATTCACACAGATAAACCAAACCAATTCTTTAAGAATATGAAATTCGATGTAATCATAGGTAATCCGCCGTATCAGTTGAGTGATGGAGGACAAGGTGCAAGTGCTCCACCTATATATCATTATTTTGTTCAGCAAGCTTTATCAATCAACCCTAAATATATGTGCATGATAATGCCATCACGCTGGATGTCAGGTGGCCGTGGACTTGATGAATTTAGAGCGTCAATGCTTAAAGATAAACATATAAAGTTTTTGCATGACTATCCTGATTCAAATGATTGCTTTGGTGGAGTCGATATTAAAGGCGGTGCTTGTTTCTTTTTATGGGTTCAGGATATTATCGGTGATTGTACGGTTTTTACGCATCACAAAGGAAGTGTTATTGAAACAAAGCGTCCTCTACTGGAAAAAGGATATGAAACATTTATTCGATTTAATGAGCAAATTGGTATAATTAAGAAGATCCAGGAAAAAAAAGAACATAGCTTCTCGGAATGTTTAAAAGCAGGTAGGTTCTTTGGATTTCATACAAAAGTAAAATGGGATAATGATAACGAAGGTTGGCTTCAAACTGCAGACGGCAGGTCATTCATTAGAATATATAAACATAAAGGAGTGTCTCATAATGTTACAGTTTATGCTCACGGCGGGTCCTTTTATATCAGAGAAAAGGATGTCCCTCGTAATCGTGAGTATGTGAAGGCTCGTAAGATTCTTATTCCTGAAGCAGGAAATCCAGATAGTACAATTCTTGGCCGTCCTCGTATAGCAGAGCCTAATTCATGCAGCTCAAACACTTATATTGTGGCACTATCCCCAAACGGAAGTTATACAAATGACGAAGCAAAAAACATTCTTTCTTATTTAAAGACGAAGTTATTACGTTTATTGGTAGCCTCAAGGACTACGACACAACATATGCCTCCTCAAGCATACCAATTTGTCCCCCTGCAAGACTTCTCTCATCCTTGGACGGACGAGATGCTATATAAGAAATACAATTTGACGGAGGAAGAGATAGCTTTTATTGAATCGATGATTCGCCCAATGGAATAAAAGAAAACAAAAATAAACATAACGGCGCTCTTTGACATTTTGTGTGTTGATTTATAGACAAGGAAACTGAAAAAGCACTATCTTTGCATATCATATCGTATGCAAGATGGACAATAACACAACGCAAGTACTCCGCAAACAGGCCAACTGGGAAGGACTCTACTTCTATCAGAAGGCAAATGTGCTCTATCAGTTAACCTTCGTCTTTACCAAGCGTTTTTTGCCCGCGCATGGCGACCGCACCGTGGACCAGATGGTGCAGGCGGCCCGCAGTGGCAAGCAGAACATAGTGGAAGGTTCTGCAGATGGTGTCACCTCGATGGAGATGGAACTGAAACTCTTGAATGTTGCCCGAAGTAGCATCAAAGAGCTGAAGGAGGACTACGAGGACTATATCGTTTCTCGCCATTTGACCAGATGGTCAGCAGGTAATGCCCGATACGACGGGATGCTGAATTTCTGTCGCAATCATAACAGGATAGAGGACTACCAAGACTTCTTTGACAGATGGACTGACGAGGAGATGGCCAACGTGGCTCTGACGCTATGTCACATGGTTGACAAGATGATGACTACCTATCAGAAGCAGCAAGAAGAGACTTTCATAAAAGAAGGCGGCATCAAAGAGCGCATGACTGCTGCGCGCCTGGGCTATCGCACCAATCAACGCGAAGAGATAGAGCGGCTGAAAAGCGAGTTGTCGGCAGCCAAGCGGAGGATAGCTGAGCTGGAGGCGCAGCTGGGGGCTAGCCGAGCTAGATAGGGCTAGCCAGACTAGAAGAACAAACCGAACTATATGAGCTAGCTGGACTAGAAGGACTAGCCGAGCTAGAGTGATTAGGAATCAACCACAATTTGGGGAGCGCCATAACAGTAGAGTTATGGCAACAACAGACTTACTTAGGAATAAGGTGGCGGAAACGCCAACCATCTACGCCTATGAGCACATAGGAGTGCCAGCACATGAGGGGATGCTCAAGGTGGGCTACACTACCCGTGATGTAGAGACGCGCGTCAAGGAGCAAAACAAGACTGGCAATATACCATATAAGATAATGCTTGTGCGCCCAGCCATGCGCAAAGACGGCACATCATTTACCGACAAGCTGGTGCATCGCATCCTTCGTAAAGACCATGTGCACAACCCCGAAGGTGAGTGGTTTGTTTGTGATGTAGAACGAGTGAAACGTGCTATTGCTTCAGCCGCACAGGGTCTGGAGACAATGACCGAGCGCGTCTATGACTTCAAGATGCGCAAAGAGCAGGAGGAGGCTGTGAACAAAACAGCAGCGTTCTTCAAGGCTTTCAGGGAAGACCCCACCAACAAAGGGCTCACGCCCCATTTCCTCTGGAACGCCAAGATGCGCTTTGGCAAGACATTCACCACCTATCAGTTGGCGCTGAAGATGGGGTGGACAAAGGTGTTGGTGTTAACATTCAAGCCCGCTGTGAAAACAGCGTGGGAAGAAGATCTGCTGACTCACAAGGACTTTGATGGCTGGCAGTTCTGCCAGAAACAGGAAGACAGGGAGTTCAGCTATGTCAACGAGCGCAAGCCTTTCGTGTGCTTTGCTTCATTCCAAGATGTGCTGGGCAAGAATGCCGTTGGCGGAATCAAGGCCACTAACGAGTGGATACAGACCGTGGAGTGGGACTGCATAGTATTGGACGAATACCACTACGGCGCATGGGGCAAAAATGCCAAGAGTTTCTACGACAAGAAAGACATCGCCCTGCGCAAGGCAGAGGAAATGGGAGAGATAATGAGCGAGGATGCCACCAACGCCAAGGAAGTGGAAGCCCGCGAGCTGTACGACGAAGAGTTGATGCCTTTGCGCACAGAAGCCTACCTCTATCTCTCGGGCACACCCTTCAGGGCAATCTCTACAGGCGAGTTTATCGAAGAACAGATATATAACTGGACATACAGCGACGAGCAAGCCGCCAAAGAGGCATGGCAAGGCGAATACAACCCTTATGCCCAGCTGCCGAAGATGGTTATGCTCACCTATCAGTTGCCCGAAAGCATAAGAGAGATAGCCTCGCAGGGAGAGTTTGACGAGTTTGACCTCAACGAGTTCTTCCGTGCAGAGGACGACGATTTCGTACACGAGGAATATGTGCAGAAATGGCTTGAGCTGATACGCGGCTCGTATGTGGAGGACATAGTCAAGGACTTGAAACTCGGTGTGGAAAAGCCACCCATGCCTTTCTCCGACAGTCGATTGCTCAGCTATCTTCAGCATACATATTGGTTCCTTCCCTCGGTGGCAGCATGCAGGGCGATGGCCAAACTGCTAAGGAAACGCAGTAATCGTTTCTTCGACGACTACGAAGTGATAGTAGCAGCGGGCAACGATGCAGGTATGGGCGCGCGAGCCATAGAGCCAGTGTATGAGAAAATGGCAGACCCACAGAAGACCAAGACCATCACTCTGAGCTGCGGCAAACTATCGACAGGCGTAACGGTGAAACCTTGGACAGGCATCCTGATGCTACGCAACACCACCTCGCCTGAGACATACTTCCAGGCTGCATTTCGTGTGCAGTCGCCTTGGACAACAAAAGATGAAGAAGACAATGAGGTAATACTAAAGCCCCTATGCTATGTCTTTGATTTTGCGCCCAACCGTGCATTGCGATTGGTGCAGGAATACAGCTGCAACCTAAATGTAACGGAGAGCAATCCGGAGAAGAAGGTAGAAGAGTTTATCAAGTTTTTGCCCATCCTTGCCTTCGACGGCTCATCGATGAAGGAGATAGACGCTGCCGGAGTGCTCGACATGGCAATGAGTGGCACGACCGCCACGCTGCTAGCCCGCAGATGGGAGAGTGCAGTTCTGGTAAATGTGGACAATGCTACCTTACAACGACTGCTGAACAGCCCAGAGGCGATGACTGCCTTGATGAATATAGAGGGATTCCGCAGTCTCAACGCCGACATAGAGACAATAATCAACAAGTCGGAGCACGTCAAGAAAGTCAAGAAAGAAAAAGGCGACAATATAACACCGAAAGAGAAAAAAGAACTCACAGCAGAAGAAAAAGAGTTTAAGAGCAAACGCAAAGAGATACAAGAAAAACTAATCAAATTTGCGACTCGCATACCTGTGTTTATGTATCTCACCGACTTCCGCGAGTATTGCCTAAAAGATGTTATCATGCAGTTGGAGCCTGAGCTATTCCGCAAGGTGACTGGCCTGACGCTCAAGGATTTCACACTGCTGGTTAATCTCGGTGTGTTTAATAGCGAGCTGATGAACGATGCCGTGTATAAGTTTAAGCGCTACGAGGATTCGTCGCTGGAATATGCAGGCATTGACAAACACACCGGCACCATCATCGGCCTCTGGGATACAACAATAGATACGGCAGAGACAAATGTTGAAGAAGAACCGCAAGAGGAAATAGAAGAAGAACCGCAGGTAGAAGCGCAGAGCGAGTCTGTTGTGGAAACCAAAGAAGCAGCACCTGAGCCAAAGAGAGAGACGGAGCCTGCAGAAGCCAATACATGGCAAGATGTGGCAGAAGGTGACTATGTCAATCACAAAAGTTTTGGTAAAGGCAAGGTCGTTTCGCTGAACGAAAACTTTATCGTTGTCAAGTTTCCCCTCCTTGAGAAGAAATTTGTTTATCCAATGGTTTTCGAGAGAGGCTATATGAGTTATTGTCCTCCCAAAAAGACTTCAGAGGCAAAACAAAACGTGCAGCATTCGGAGAGCCCATTAACAGTGGAAGACATAAAGCGCATAGATAAGGAAGTTAAACAGCTTCTTGCTAATCTAAAGTTGGATGGCTCTTCCAAAAACACATCACTGAGCGGTGCCTTTAGTGAACTGAAGAGCAATCGATTCTGGAAAAAAAGAGCAGCTGCAGCTTTCAAAAAAGTTGGAATTGAAAGCCGTGACCAGCTCACCTTGCCTAGAATGAAAGAACTGATACCAAAGAATGTGAGAGTCGATGAAGAGACCGGGAAAAAGATTATTGGCGTATGGCAAGAAAGACGCCAAAAAGATGCTAATGGCAACTACATACTAAATGAAGATGGAACATATAAAACGGAGCCAAACTTCAAAGTGTGTAAGACTTGGTCATTAGAACTCTTGGTCAAAATACTCGCCGAGAACGGTATCGTTATGTAGAATGAGGGCGAGAGAGAACTGATTAAGCCCCCTGGAGCCTAGCCCCGGCCCTCTCTCCACAAGGAGGGGAACTGAAACACCCCCTCCCCGCGAAACGGGACTCCCTCTATATTTCATTCTGCCGCCCCTTCAGGGCTATGTTGATTGTTCTCCCTTGCAGGGGTTACGCCCTTCGGGCTCACCGCCTGCCTGTGGTCTGTCGTGCCTTCGGCACTTTAAGGAAAGCCTACCCCTGGAACACGAAGATCAGCGAGGAGCCGACAGGCGTAATTAGTCAAGAGTCAAGAGTCGAGAGTCAAGAGTCAATTTACGACCTCAGCGGTCGCAAAGTAAATGGGCCGCTGACGAAGGGGATATATATCAAGAATGGAAAGAAGGTCTTGGTGAAGTAGCTACTTCTCCAAGAAGCGGAGCTCAGCCTCAAGCATCTCTAGCTTGGGCATGGGGCAGCCCGCTTGGCGCGCCATGAGTAGTGGGCGCGTGTAGAGATAGTCTATCTCCATGGGGCGATGATGTTCGTAGTCGAGCTTCATGGAGGGGGAGTAGGGAGTCATGTGCTCGGTGTTGTAAATCATCTTGTCGGCGAAGGACTCGTCAATATTCTCAACGCGACAGGCTTGCGCCGCATGAATGACCTCGAGCATCTGGCTATAGATAAGCTGGCGGGTGGCGGGGTTGGCAAGGAGCAGGTCGGTCTGGGTGTTGAGGGCTACGGTCATGCCGTTGAAAGGCATATTCCACACGGCTTTCTTCCAGCGCGCCTCGTGGTACTCTACGCTATGGGCATCGATGCCGGCGGCGTTGAAGTGGGTGACAACCTGGTCAACGATGTGCTGGTCGGGGCAAGAATAATTGCCGATATTGATGTAGCCGTAACATTGGTGATCAACAGTGCCAGGCTGTGTCTTGGCACTGCAAATGAATGCCAGGCCTGCGGCAAGACGCAGGTCTGGCATTTGCTGTTGTAGGTCATCCTCCAGGCCGAGGCCGTTCTGGATGAGGATGACGAGGGTATCTTTCTTTAGCAGTGGTGGCAGCAGGGTGGGCAACAGGTGGTTGTTGACCGACTTGAGGCCAACGAGCACCACGTCGCACTGGGGCATGTCTGCCGTGGAGGCGTACACCAGCGGCTTGTCGAGATGGAAACTGCCGTCGCAGGAGTTGACCTGCAGCCCGTGTTCCATGACGTGGTGGTAGTCGCTATGGAGCAGGAAGTGTACCTCTTGTCCGCTCTGGACAAGCTTGGCTCCGTAGTAGCCGCCTATGGCTCCTGTGCCAATTACTGCGTAGCGCATTTTACTTCTTGGGTGCGGGCACCTTTGGTGTGGGAGCAGCCTTAACGCCTACGAGCTCAACCTTGAAGATAAGAGCGGAGAAGGGCTTGATAGGCGAGTTGGGGTTCTCGCGGTCGCCGTAGCCGAGCTCTTGCGGGATGTAGATCTCCCACTCAGAGCCAACAGGCATAAGCTGGAGAGCCTCGGAGAAGCCGGGGATAACACCGCTGACACCAAACTCCTGCGGCTTGTTGCGCTTGTAGGAGCTGTCGAAGACGGTACCGTCGATGAGGCGACCTTCATAGTTAACCTCCACCTTGGAGTTAGCCTTGGGCACCTCGCCGTCGCCCTGCTTGATGACCTTATACTGCAGTCCGCTGGGCAGAGTGACAACGCTGTCCTTCTTGGCGTTCTCAGCAAGGAAGGCCTCACCGGCGCGGCGGTTGTCGCCATACTTCTTCTCCATGAGCTGGTTGTGGTAGTACTCCATCTGGCGGTCAGCGATAGCAGCTGCCGAGTCGGCGGTGATGCTGGTGTCGGTGAGCAGCGCTCCGGCAAGGAAACCGCGCAGGAACTCAGCCTTGTTGACGAAGGCGGAGTCGGGGTTGTCGGTGATCTGCTTGTTGATGTTGGGCAACATCTGGTTGAGCACCTGGTCGCCAATCTGGAGTCCTGCAGAGTAAGCCTTGAGGGCAGGGTCGTTGGCGCGACTCATCTCCTGGAAACCGCGGATGAAGTCGTTCATGTACTGAGTGGTGTCGATGTTGAGTCGCTGAGAGAGGTAGCGAGTGAGTCCGTTGCTGTTGGCGAGGCCGATAGCATAGCTGAATCGGTCAACGCTTACGGTGTCAACTTTTGCCACGGGGGCTACTTCCTCGGTCTTTGCTTTCTTGGTAGCTTTGGCTTTCTTTGCCTTGGTCTGTGCGCTCGCGGTGCCGAGGGCAACGAGTGCTATGAGTGCGAATGTGAATATACGTTTCATTGTTTTACTTATTTGGTGACGTCGGAGTTGGCGTTGACGAGTTTGATTTTGAAGATGAGAGCGGAGTAGGGCTTAATCTCACCCATGTCGCGGTTGCCGTAAGCCTGGTCGTAGGGTACATAGAGTTCCCACTCAGAGCCCTGAGGCATCTTGGCGAGAGCCTGCTGCCATGCGGGGATAACCTGGCTGAGTATAATCTCGGTGGGCTTGCCCTCGTTGTTCTTCTCAGAGCTGTCGAAGACATTGCCGTCGATGGTCTTGCCCTCGTAGATAACCTGCACCTTTGCGCCCTCCTTGGGAGTGGGGCCGTTGCCCTGGGTGAGCACCTTGTAGAGGGTGCCGCCCTGCAGCTTCTCTACGCCTTCCTCGGTAGCTTTCTTGGCGATGAACTCTTCGCTCTTCTTCTTGTTGTCGCCGTAGGTCTTGCTGAGGTACTGGTCCTTGTAAGCCTCTACGCGCTTGTTGAGCTCAGCCCTGATGGTCTCCATCGGAATGATGGGCTCGCCCTTGGTACCTTCGATGAAACCTGCCACGAGCTGCTGCAGGTTGACGGTCTTGGTGGAGTCTTGTCCGAAGAGCTCGCTGTTGGCAGCGGAGTACACCTGGGTGCCAATCTGCTGTCCAATCTGGATGCCTGCATAGTAAGCGGCGAGTTTCTTGTCGTCGCCAGCCTGTGCTGCTGCTGCGAATCCTTTGTAGAACTCGTCCATGTAAGCAGTGTCAACGCCGAGCTGGTTGGCGAGGTACATCTTGACTCCCTGTGAGTTGGCTACACCGAGTTCGTAGCTGAGGGTGTCGAGGTCGGTCTTGGGGCTTCCGCTGGGGATGCTGCCCTTGGTGCATGAGCCGAGAGCCACGATGGCTGCGGCTGCAAAAATGAGAATCTTTTTCATTGTGTTATAGGTTTTATAAGTTTTTGAATTAATGTTCGGTGTCCAGTATTCAATTTTCAATGCTTATCAGCTCCACGTCGAAGATGAGTGCGGAGTATGGGGGAATGCTGTCGCCGGCTCCGTTGGCGCCGTATGCGAGGTTGTATGGGATATAGAAGCGATACTTGGCGCCCTCTGGCATGAGCTGTACGCCCTCAGTCCATCCGGCGATAACCTGATTGAGGCCGAAGGTGGCGGGGGTGCCGCGGCGGTAGGAACTGTCGAAGACGGTGCCATCGATGAGGCGGCCCTCATAGTGGCACTTCACGCTGTCGGTAGCTTTGGGATGGCGGCCGTTGCCCTCGGTGAGCACTTCGTATTGCAGTCCGCTGGAGGTGACGGTGATACCTTGTTTCTTGGCATTGTCGGCAAGGAACTGCTCGCCGGCGAGTTTGAGCATGGCGCCTACCTCTTCGCGTTTTTTCTTGTTTTCTTCTTCCACTTCAGCCATGAAGTTGCTGGCGATAATCTGTGCTTCCTTCATGTCCATCTGTGGCTTTGCGTCGTTGATGACGTCCTTGATAGCTTGGGCGAAGTCGTCAATCACGAGCTTGTCGCCGCCCATGGCTTTGAGTTGGTGGCCGATGCCGAGGCCTAATGCATAGCTAGGTTTATCCATGATTTTCACGTTTTGGCTTGCAAAAGTACTACTTTTCAGTTGATAATGCGTTATATAACGCGAAATAATTAATGCTTTTTGCCCTCAGGGAGTGAATTTTCAGAAAAATTAAGAATTACAGCGTTGAGGAGATGACGCTGGTGGGGAGGATAGAGGGCAGGAGGTCTTCTGCCACGCGGCGCGAGAGATTCATCTGGCGCAGTGAGTGCTCGAAGTTGGGGTTGCGGTGAATGGCTTTCATGGCCCGCTTGGCGGCGAGTTGGTGGCACTCTTTCTTGGAGTAGCCTTTGGCGCGAGCTATCTCGCGGCCCTCCACCATGGCGGCATAGCAGAACTGCTTGCCTGTCTGGTTGTCGGTATCTTCGCTAAGGAGCACAAACTTCACGTCAAACTTGTATTTCTGTCCCCACTCGAGCAGCACGCTCTTGAAGTTCTCCTCCACGCGGGCGGTGCGGGCCATATCGATGTGACCTTGGTCCATGAGCCGCTGGATAAATCGGAAGCTGCCCTTGAATCCCTTGTCGAGGTAAATGGCACCTACGAGAGCCTCAAAGGCATTGCCGCCGAGGTAGCTGTTGTGCGATTTGCCGCCGTTTTGTCCGAAGTCGGTGCGCAGCAGCTTGGTGAGTCCGATGTCCTTGGCGATGCGTCCGAGGTTTTTGCGCTCTACGAGTTTGCTGCGCATGGTGCTCAGAAATCCCTCGTCGCGGTTGGTGTAGCGGCGGTAGAGGATATCGCTTATGACAGTCTCAATCACCGCATCGCCCAGAAACTCGAGGCGCTCGTTGTCGTTGCGGCGCCCCTTGGAGTTTTGGGGCGCTACGGAGCGGTGGGTGAGGGCTTGCTCGTAGTACTCAATGTGATTGGGAGGATAGCCAATTATCTCCTGTAGGGACATAAAAAGTCCCCCTTTCTTGCGAAAGAGGAACCTTATGCGTTGGAAAATATTACTCATATTTCTTTATAATGACACAAGCGTTGTGACCGCCAAAGCCGAAGGTGTTGCTTAGTGCGGCACGAACGGTGCGCTTCTGAGCCTTGTTGAAGGTGAAGTTGAGCTTGTAGTCAATCTCGGGGTCTTCGTCGCCGTCAGCGTGGTTGATGGTAGGCGGCACGATGTCATTCTTCACAGCCAGCAGGCTGAAGAGAGCCTCAGCAGCACCAGCGGCACCGAGCATGTGGCCGGTCATCGACTTGGTGGAGCTGATGTTGAGCTCATAGGCGTGCTGACCGAAGAGCTCCTGGATGGCCTTGGCTTCTGAGATGTCGCCCACATGGGTGGATGTGCCGTGCACATTGATGTAGTCGATATCCTCGGGCTTCATGTCAGCGTCCTTCAGGGCGGCCTCCATCACCAGCTTGGCGCCCAGTCCCTCGGGATGGGAAGCTGTGATGTGGTAGGCATCGGCACTCATACCGCTACCGGCAATCTCGCCGTATATCTTGGCACCGCGAGCCTTGGCGTGCTCGAGCTCCTCAAGGAAGAGGCATGCTGCACCCTCGGCCATCACAAATCCGTCGCGGCTGGCGCTGAACGGGCGGCTGGCTCCCTCGGGATCGTCGTTGCGGGTGGAGAGGGCGTGCATAGCGTTGAAACCACCCAGGCCGGTGGGCCAGATGGCAGCCTCAGAACCGCCACTCAGTATAGCGTCAGCTTTGCCCAAGCGGATGAGATCCACGGCAGTGGCCAGAGCGTGAGTGGATGATGCGCAAGCTGAAGTGGTTACGAAGTTGGGGCCGTGGAAACCGTACTTGATAGAGATGAAGCCAGAAGCAATGTCGGCAATCATCTTCGGAATGAAGAACGGACTGTAGCGCGGACCCATCTCCTCGCCAGTGCGAGCGTATTCGCTCACCTCTTTCTCAAAACTGTTGATACCACCGATGCCTACGCCCAGCACTACGCCGATGCGGTTGAGATTGGTGGTGTCGAGATTGAGGGCAGAGTCCTCAATGCACTCAGTGGCTGCCACTACGGCATACTGGGTGTAGAGGTCCATCTTGTTGGCCTCCTTGCGGTCGATAAACTCCTTCGGGTCGAAGTCCTTTACCTCGCAAGCAAAATGAGTCTTAAACTTCTCTGTATTAAAATGAGTAATGGGCGCAGCCCCGCTCTTACCTGCAAGGATGGCAGCCCATGTGTCGGCAACATTGTGCCCTAACGGGGTGATGGCACCCACACCTGTAACAACTACTCTTTTGAGTTCCATGCTGTGCTGAAATAAAAAGGGAGTTAACAGGAAGTTAACTCCCTTTTATTCGGTTAAAATTAAATTCTAAATTTACTTTACGTTGGCCTCGATGTACTCGATAGCACCACCAACGGTAGAAATCTTCTCAGCCTGATCGTCGGGGATGGAGATACCAAACTCCTTCTCAAACTCCATGATGAGCTCTACGGTGTCGAGAGAATCAGCACCCAGGTCGTTTGCGAAGGATGCCTCGTTCTTTACTTCGCTTTCGTCTACGCCAAGCTTATCAACGATAATGGCCTTTACTTTAGCTTCAATTTCTGACATAACTTTGTTACTTTATATTAATATAAAATGTGAATAATTATCCTTTGACTTGTTTGACGCGGCAAAATTAAGACATATAATCTTACCGACCAAAAAAATGCATGAAAAAATGCACACAAAGAGCCTAAAAGTGCAAGAATAGACCCTTTTTGTTTAGTCCACAAGGCAAAAAAGACGTCAGTGGGAGTCCGCAGATATAAAAAATGTGCAAACCCCTACGCGCGTACCTTAAATTTAATTACTTTTGTAGCAGAAAACAATCCAAAAAGCAAATCAATATTATGGCAACATTAGATCTTACCAAGTATGGCATCACTGGTAGCACCGTGATAGCCCACAACCCCTCCTATGAGTTTTTGTTCAAGGAGGAGACCAAGGCCGGCCTCTCCGGCTATGATAAAGGTCAGCTGACCGAACTCGACGCAGTCAATGTGATGACCGGCATCTTCACAGGCCGTTCACCCAAGGACAAGTATATCGTTGACGATGCACAGAGCCACGACAAAGTGTGGTGGCCGACCGAGGATTATCCCAACGACAACCACCCCATGAGCGAAGAAGTATGGGCCAAGGTTAAGGAGATAGCCGTTAAGGAGCTCTGCAACAAGGAGCTCTATGTGGTTGACGCTTTCTGTGGCGCCAACGAGGCAACCCGCTTGGCTGTGCGCTTCATCGTAGAGGTGGCATGGCAGGCTCACTTTGTGAAGAACATGTTTATCCAGCCCACCGCAGAGGAACTGGAGACCTTTGAGCCCAACTTTGTTATCTACAACGCTTCTAAGGCCAAGGTAGAGAACTACAAGGAGCTTGGTTTGCGCAGCGAGA
>JAGCTG010000005.1 GCA_017963785.1 Bacteroidaceae bacterium
CTCAGCAGATAGGCCATGACCACCAGCTGGCGCAGGACCTCTGGAAGGAGGACATCCGCGAGTGCCGACTGCTCGCACCGCTGGTGCAGCCCGTCGAGAGCTTCTATCCCGACATCGCGGACATCTGGGTGGACAGCATGCGCTATCCCGAGGAGGCGCAATACACGGTGCTCAGCCTCATGCAGCACCTGCCCTATGCCTCCACCAAAGCCTTCGAGTGGATAGCCTCCGCCGATGACATCCACCAGCTCTGTGGCTACCTGCTGCTGGCACGCCTCTTCATGCGCGGCGACCCGCTGATGCGTCGCTCCGAGCTGGAGTATCTCGACCAGGCCGCCGCGGCCTTGCAGAGCCCCAGCCTCATGGTGCGCAAGGCAGCCCGCGACTCCCTGCTCAAGTACGCCCTCACCGGCACCGAACAAGAAGCAATGGTAAACAAAATACTCCGCGAATAAGCACCCCAATCACCCTAAAGCCCTTAAAGCCCTTAAAAACCTTAAAGACCTTAAGGACCTTAAAGACCCTAAAAAAGACAAAAATTATGACCCACGGAAAAGTAGACGCCCTCTTGGGCGTAGTCTTCGGCGACGAAGGCAAAGGAAAAGTAGTAGATTATTTCACCCCGCAATACGATGTAGTGGCACGCTTCGCCGGTGGCCCCAACGCCGGCCACACCATCATCTTCGATGGCAAGAAGTTTGTGTTGCGCTCCATCCCCTCCGGCATCTTCGGAGAGCACACCCTCAACATTATCGGCAACGGCTGCGTCATCGCCCCCGACCTCTTCATGGCGGAGGCTCGCGAGCTGGAGGCAGCGGGCTATGATGTGAAGAGCAAGCTGCATATCTCCAAGCGTGCCCACCTCATACTGCCTACCCACCGCGCCCTCGACCGTGCCTACGAGGCAGCCAAGGGCAAGAACAAGATAGGCACCACTGGCAAGGGCATCGGCCCCACCTATAGCGACAAGGCAGCCCGCACCGGACTCCGCGTGGGCGACATCCTCTGCAACTTCGCTGAGAAATATGCTGCCGCCAAGGAGCGCCACGAGCAGATACTCCGTCGCCTCGGCTACGAGTACGACATCACCGAGGAGGAGAAGCTCTGGCTCGAGGGAGTGGAGTATATGAAGCAGTTCCCCCTCACCGACAGTGAGAACGAAATCAACCAGCTCCTCGCCGAGGGCAAGAGCGTCCTCGCCGAAGGCGCACAGGGCACCATGCTCGACCTCGACCACGGCACCTATCCTATGGTGTCTTCCTCTTCCACCACCACAGGTGGCGTATGCACCGGCCTCGGCGTGGCGCCCTCCAAGATAGCCGATGTCTTTGGCATCTTCAAGGCCTACAGCACCCGCGTGGGCTCCGGCCCCTTCCCCGTAGAGCTCTTCGATGCCACTGGCGACCGCATCCGTGAGCTCGGCCACGAGTATGGAGCCGTCACAGGCCGCAACCGTCGCTGCGGCTGGCTCGACCTTGTAGCGCTGAAGTATGCTGTGCAGGTCAACGGAGTCACCCAGCTCATCATGATGAAGAGCGATGTGCTCAGCGAGTTCCCCACCATCAAGGTATGCACCGCATACAAGGTAAAGAGTCAAGAGTCAAGAGTCAAGAGTCAAGAGTAGAGAGTCAAGAGTCAATCATAGACACCGTTCCCTACGACCTCAGCGAATGCGAGGCAGTCTATGAGGAGCTCCCCGGCTGGCAGACCGACCTCAGCGGTATCACCACTTACGATGCCCTCCCGCAGACTCTCCGCGACTACATCGCCTTCATTGAGCGCTATATCGGAGTCCCCGTCACCATCGTCAGCGTAGGGCCCGACCGCAACCAAACCATAGTAAGAAACTAATAATACTCTAATCTTGTCGTAACCCCAGCATTTGCTGCAAGCCAGCTTGCTGTCATAAAAAATGTTTTTTTTTGACGATGCGTTTACCCCGTCAGGGGTGCAGGGGTATTTGATGACTGCTGATGTGAGCTCGCTCACAAAAAGCAGTAAGCAAAGAACACTGAAAAGCGCGTTAGCGCGAAAAGCAAAGTTTTTTCCTAATTTTTGTTTCTCAAATTCGTAAAATTCGTGTAATTCGTGTTTAGAAAAAAATAACTAATAAACCATTACTCTGATGAAAAAACTACTCTTATCATTTTTCGTTTTCGTTTTCGTAAACGCCGTTAACGCCTCCGTCACCCTGCCAGGCTGGATGACCACCAATATGGTGCTGCAGCAGCAGACAGTAGTGCACCTCAAGGCCACGGCCAAGAAGGGAGCCACAGTGAAGATAACCGCGTCGTGGGACAACCTGACCACCAAGGTGCAGGCCGACAAGCAGACAGGAGCCTTCGACTTCGACCTGCGTGTGCCGAGGGCTGGCGGCCCCTACACCCTTACGTTCGACGACGGTCAGCCCCTAGTCCTTTCCAACGTCATGGCTGGCGAGGTATGGTTCTGTAGCGGACAGTCTAACATGCAGATGCCCCTCCACAGCCACTGGGCCTCGGTGCAGAACTGGGAGCAGGAGGTGGCTAACGCCAATCATCCGATGGTGCGCCTCTTCCAGGTGGACCGCGTGGTGGCCCATACTCCGCAGACCGAGGTGCCGTATGGCCACACCAAGGGGTGGGCAGTCAGTGCCCCCGACATGGCAGAGGGCTTCTCCGCCGCCGCCTATTTCTTTGCCCGCGAGGTGTCCGACAAGCTGGGCGTCGCTGTGGGCGTTGTCAACAGCTCGTGGGGCGGCACTCCTGCCGAGAGCTGGGTGAGCCATGATAAGTTGCGCGGCGTGACAGGCTTCGAGGACTACCTGAAGCGAATAGAGGAGACGGACTACGATGATGCCAAGCTGGAGCAAGTCTTTCAGGATGAGCATGCCGCATGGCAGAAGCGCGTCTTTGGCGACGACAAGGGACTGGTGGATGCCGATTTCGGTCGTGCCATCTGGGCTGCCGTGGATTTTGATGACAGCGAGTGGCAGCACATGAAGCAGCCGGCCCGTTGGAGCAAGACAGAGCTGACCAACTGGGACGGCCTGGTATGGTTCCGCCGCACCATCGACATACCCGCCGACTGGGCGGGGAAAGACCTCAAGCTCTCACTTGGCGAGGTGGATGACAGCGATGTGACCTATTGGAACGGAGAGTTTGTGGGAGCCACCGATGGGTGGAACAAGAAGCGTCTCTACACCATCCCCGGGCGCCTGGTTAAGGCAGGCCGCAATGTGGTCACCGTGCGTGTTTACGACGCCAGTGGCGAGGGCGGCATCTCGGGACAGGCTGAGACACTGAAGGTGCAGAACGGCGCAGCGGAGCTGTCGCTGGCGGGCGAGTGGAGCTACCAGAAGAGCATGTCCGCCAATGAAATCCGCAGCAACAGGGAAGAAGAGCCCCGCGGTCCTCGCGACCCGTGGTTCCCCAGCAATCTATACAACTCTATGGTGTCCCCCTTCCTCGATATGCCCATCCGCGGGTTCCTATGGTATCAGGGCTGCTCCAATGTAGGGCGTGCCACTCAGTACGAGAGCCTCTTCCAGACACTCATCCTCGACTGGCAGGAGCGTTTCAACCGCAATGCCAAGGTGACGCCCTATCCCAAGCCCTCACCGCAGCAGGGTGAGCGCCGCCGTGGCTTCTTCGGCATGCAGGATAGCAAGGTGCTGCCTTTCTACTTCGTGCAGATAGCCAACTACCTTGCCCGCAAGGACGTGCAGCCCGAGTCGGAATGGGCAGCCCTCCGTGAGGCACAGCGCAAGGCGTTGCAGCTCGACGGTGTGGGTATGGCAGTGAATATCGACATAGGTGAGGCCAACGACATCCATCCCAGAAACAAGCAGGAGGTAGGTCGCCGTCTGGCGCTGTTGGCACTCAACCGCACCTACGGCAAGGAGTTGCCGTGCGCAGCCCCCGAGTTCTACCAGATGCGAGTGGAGGGCGGTCGTGCCCTGCTGAGCTTCCGTCCAGTGTGGGGCAGCGATGCCTTGGAGGAGAATGCCGACATCAAGGGATTCATCATGGCGGGCCCCGACCATAAGTGGCACAAGGCCAAGGCCCACACCGAGGGTGAGGGCTGGCGCAGCCGCATCGTCGTGGAGAGCCCCGACGTGCCGTACCCCATCGCTGTGCGCTACGCCTGGGCCGACAATCCCGAGTGCAATCTCAAGACAAAGTCCGGTCTGCCCGTAGGCCCCTTCCGCACCGATGACTGGTAATCAATGGTTAGCGGTTACTCTCAGCCTCTCCCTCTAAGATAGGGGGAGTCCTGTTTGAGGGGAGGGGGTATGATATAAGTAATTAAAGTTTAGCGAGTCCGCCCTGTTTTAAAAAACAGGGTGGATTTCTTGTCAATTCGAACATTTTGTTTACTTTTGCACTGAAATAACGATTAAGCAAAACAACAAAAACACTACCGATATGAAAAACTTTGCCAA